>DATIKA010000049.1:0-4891 GCA_035478055.1 Candidatus Limnocylindrales bacterium
AAATACTGCCGAGGTGAATTTTGTTGTTCAGTTTGATGAAAAGATTGTTCCAATTGAGGTAAAAGCCTCAACTAATGTAAAAGCACAGAGCTTGAGAGTATATCGTGAAAAATATGTTCCGGAGGTTTCAGTCAGAACGTCTATGCTTAATTTTAAAAGGGAGGAGGGCTTATTCAATATCCCTCTATACATGATATGGGCAATAGAAAAACTAATCGGACACGGGGACCGGGGCTTGTCTGGTTGAGCCGGACAGGGGGACAGGGTCTTGTCTGGTCTTGCCGTCCGCTGTTATGTCTTGCCTGCTCGAATAATGACAAGGTGACATGAACAATATGGCTAAAACAACAGAAGGAAGATGCTTATTTTGCGGAAAAACCTTGCGCAAAACATTAATCAAAAGACATCTTGATCAATGCGATGTTCGCGCCAATGAATACATCATAAAAGATGCTGAAAAAACCGAACGGTATTTTTGTATTTTGGCACAAGGCCGTGAGGATCCAAGATACTGGATCTATGTTGATATGCCTTCAAAATCGACCTTACATCGATTGGATAACTTCCTGCGCGATATTTGGCTGGAATGCTGCGGTCACTTGAGCATGTTTAAAATTGCCGGCCAGACCTTCCATTCAAATCCTGATAGAGAGTTTCGCGATAGAAGCATGAATCTAAAATTGGAGAGTGTCCTTAGCCCGGGGATGCAGTTCGGATATGAATATGATTTTGGTTCAACCACAATGCTAAAACTAAAAGTAGTATCCGAATTTCGTGGGAATAAAAGGGGCAAGGAAGTAAAATTGCTGGCAAGAAACATCGAGCCTGTTATCGAATGCGATTACTGTGGGAAACAGGCCACAAATGTATGTTGCCAGTGCCTTTACGATGGTGACGCCTGGGTTTGTGATGATTGCATCGACAAGCATGAATGTGAAGAAGATATGTTCCTGCCGGTCGTCAATTCACCGCGGGTCGGTGTCTGTGCCTATAGCGGCAGTTTTTTAGAATATGAATAGGTCTACGGCCGGACCTGTTCTATATGAAATACTTTTTGATCGGCGAGTTTTGCGAGGTGATATGATGGGTAGGCAATGCATGTATTCGCAGCTTTATCAAAGAATCCAAGACCGCTCGGCACGCATCGCGGTGATCGGCCTTGGCTATATAGGACTGCCCCTTGCAGTGGAGAAAGCAAAAGCGGGATTCACGGTGGTAGGGCTTGACCGAAGCGCACAGCGGGTGGCCATGGTCAATCGAGGCGAGAACTATATATCCGACATATTGGGCCAAGAGTTAGCATTGGTGGTAGAACAGGGGAAGCTTAGTGCTACCGGGGATTTTTCAGTGGTTGCCCATGTTGATGTGATATCCATATGCGTGCCCACCCCGCTGGACAAGAACAAACAGCCCGACACAAGCTATATTGAAGGCGTGTTGGAGCAGTCGCTACCATATCTTAGTGCAGGGCAGCTGGTCGTGCTGGAAAGCACCACTTACCCCGGTACGACCGAGGAAGTGATTCTCCCTCGCCTGGAGGCACATGGGCTTAAAGTAGGGACCGATATCTTTCTGGCCTTCTCACCCGAAAGGGTTGATCCGGGTAACAAAGATTACAAAACCAAAAATACTGCCAAGGTTGTCGGCGGTGTTACGCCTGCCTGCACCGACATCGCAACAATTCTCTACCAGCAGGTGTTGGACGGAAAGGTTTTTTCGGTATCCTCACCCCGAGTGGCCGAGATGGCCAAGCTCTTGGAAAATATCTTTCGCATAGTAAATATAACGCTGGTCAATGAACTGGCTCTTTTATGCGAGAAGATGGGGATCGATATATGGGAGGTGATCGAGGCGGCAAAAACCAAGCCATTCGGTTTTATGCCATTTTATCCCGGCCCGGGGCTGGGCGGGCACTGCATCCCTTTTGATCCATTCTACCTTTCATGGAAAGCCAGAGAATACGATTTTTCTACCCGGTTTATTGAACTGGCCGGACAGATCAACGATGCAATGCCCCAGCATGTTGTGGAACGGGCGATGGAGATATTAAATGATACGGGCAAACCCATTCGCGGCACCAATATTATGCTGCTGGGCATGGCCTACAAGCGCGACATTGGTGACTTAAGGGAATCTCCTGCTCTCAAAGTGGCTAGATTGCTGGCTGACCGGGGAGCGGTGCTTACCTATCACGATCCCTATATCCCAAAGGTTGATGAAAAAGGGTTGACGCTTTGCTCCATAGATCTTAACCCGCAGAACCTGGCGATACAGGATTTAGTCATCATTACCACCGATCATTCAAACTTAGACTACCGCATGGTAGTCGAGCACGCTTCATCCATATTTGACACCCGCAACGCCACAAAAGGGCTGGAGTCTTTGAAGATTATACGGCTGGGGGCAGGTTCTAATGTCTAGGGGAAATGTCTAGGGGACGGGGTTGTTGACAACACAGCTGAGTTTACAGGGACTTGCGCAAAAAAAGTTGTCAATAACCCCGTCCCCTAGACATGTTTGCTAGTCGAACTTAAGGGTATGGACTATTTCAGAAAAAAGAACTTCATCAAACCTCGCAATCAAACCTAGGGTTGCCACGGTTACTGTGACCCACTTGCCATCCTTTTCCGTTCCAACAACAATAGCATTAAGGGCCAGTGGGGCGTCCGGGTGCTTGAATTTAAAAATCGACTTGGTGGCAGAAACGCCACCCGGAAGCTGGGTATCTTCTGTTGACTCAATGTTAACATTAGAACCTTCCGCGGCTGCTATCGCTACTTCAAGAGCTTCCTCGAAGGATGCCGCTTCAGCAACATTAATAAATATTAGCGGTACAGCATCTGCGGATGTGGCATAAAACACGATGGTCGATGGTTCTGTGATAGGTTTAATTTCCCATTCTACGGGATATTGGACAGAAAACCCGTAATCGGCGTTGATGTATTCACCGGCTTCAAAGGAAAGCTCTACCGGCCCCGGCTCTTCTTCAACAACTGCAGTCTCTTCGGGTTCAGCCGGGACCTCAGGTTCTACTGCTGGTGTTTCCGCAGCGCAACCTGTTAAAGTGAAGATTACAAACAGGGAAAGTAAGATAAGTATAAGGGTAGCTTGGGTTTTTTTTATCACTCTAAATGCCTCCTTTTATTATTCGGTCATATAGTATCTGTTTCATATGCGTTAGTTTGTCTATTATCGCTTTGCCCGTCAACACCTCCCGGTAGTTGGTTAAAAACAAATATCGATAAGCGATATAAGAAATCAGCTCTATTTAGCCTTTAAGTTCTTCTGTTCCTAATATTTCATTAATAGTTTCGCTTATTGTTTTTCTAACTCCTCTTTCTGTTTGATCATTATTAATAATTTGCATATTTCAATCGGTTGCCATTACAGTAATCAGGCCAAAGAAGCGAGATGGCTTACGGCGAGAATCAGGCCGAGAAAATACACAAAAACAAATATTTGGGGCAGGCTGCTATTTTTCTTGCTGTTTGTTCTAAAAATTCGTTTATTATGGGAAAATGGATGCATCGCAAATGGCTCTCTTATACAATATTTCGGATTGGACACCAGCCTGTGTGGTATAATCTGATATAAAAATAGACCGCTTACAGGGGGCAATTCCGGTGTTAAAAGATCGGGCGGAGAAGAACGGTAAAGATTCGCCGCAAAACCAGAATGATGAAACAGAGACTGACAGCCATCCAGTTGGGTTTGGAGAGGGTGTGTCCGGAGATATCGGGGCATTGTCGGCAAAGCATGATCTAAATAATGCTGAAGAGCAGAAGGGCACCTTTACCAATACCGGGAAAAAGCAGCCATCAGGCAGGCTGAAAAGAATATTCCTGTTTGCCTGTGTGGCGCTGGTTATGCTTCTGGCCTCTGTGGGAATCTACTTGCTGGTTTTGTACAACCAGATTCAGGAGCCTCAACGGGTCCTCCTCAAAGACGGCCCTGAAAACGGCACCAGTATAGAAGAAAATGTTCTAAATGACGTCTACGCAGCTTTTCCTGAACATATAGTTAACTTAGGGCTTCTCGGGTTTGATCGTGGTTGGGATCGCGAAAATCGCGGCCAGTACTTGTTCCGCCCCGATGTGTTGGCGGTAATTTCTATCGACTTTGACCGTGACCAGATTTCGGTTGTCAGGATCCCTCGCGATTCGTATGTGCCGATTCATGGTTCCCAGGGGTTTCACGATAAGATTAATCATGCTTACCGTTATGGCTATTACTACGGTGACGGAGAAGATCACAATGCTGATGGAATCCGCTATACCCTGCTTACTATGAGCAACTTGTTGGGGGGTATCCCGATTCATTACTACATATCGGTCGATATGTACTCGGTTATCATGCTGGTTGATGCTTTTGGCGGGATTTATTACGATGTGGAAGAAGAGATAGTCGATAAGGTCTGGGAGTACGGAGTGGTGCTGCCGCCGATACCTGCAGGCCCCCAGATACTAGATGGCAAGAATTTCCTGCGTTACCTGCAGTATCGTGATGAAAAATCAGGGCAGGATTTTGGGCGTATTGAGCGGCAAACAAGATTGCTAAGGGAAACATATCAATTATTACGGGAAGAGAACCGGATCGCCGATATACCTGTGATTTACAGGGCGTATAGAGATTATGTCGATACCGATCTATCATACAAACAGATCGCAGCGCTTGCCAATTATGCGCGTAATATTAATCTGACCGCCGAAAAGCTGCAATTTTACGTTTTAAAGGGGAATAGCCAGACGAAAGATGGGGTATGGTATAAAATAGTTTCCCAGGAACAACGCCTGGAGATAATCGAAAAAGTATTTGGTATCAAAGTTGATCCCTGGCCTCCGATAGTACTGGCGGACAGCCCTGAGTTTTTAGAGGAGCAAGAAAGATTACG
>DATIKA010000050.1:0-2210 GCA_035478055.1 Candidatus Limnocylindrales bacterium
GGAAGCTAACATAAACTTGAAAAACTGTTTCATCCGTAAATAATTTTAAGATTAAGGTCGGATGGAACTCGCATGATGAATCTTCATCCGTGTTTGTGTTTTGTGAATCATGCTCGTTTCATAAAGAAAGATTTTTAAAAATTTTTAAACACTTCCGCGTTTTTCAACCCTTATGAGGCATTACAGAAGTTATTTCTACAAACAACTATTCTGCGGTCATGGCATAAGTTGCTTCCTGTAGATTTTCACCCCGGGCATTGATGGTTATTTCACCGCCTGTTCTACCTACACGTAACACAATAGTTGCAATTCCTGCAACGGCATTTTGCACGCTACCTCCAATTATTTCCGCATCACCTGATACTGTAAAATAAACGGGATTCGAAGCGCCGGAAACGGGGTTTCCGTTAGCATCGAGCAAATGGGCATACACAAACAGCACATCGTTTACTCCTTTTTGAGGTGGCATGCCACTATAATCCACTTCCAGTTTCAGTTGAGCGGGATTACCTGGGGTAGTTACTGAATGTGTGGCAACTTCTTCTCCTCCAATAAATGCCTTGGCAGTAACAGTGCCCGGCTGCTGACAATTTACAGCAAACTCGAATGGTGGATGCAGGAGATTCTCAGAAAACCCGGTGATTGTGGGCTTCTGCTTTCCGGCAGAAACCCCGTCAACAAACAGTTCCACCTCTTCGGCATTTGAAAATACTCTTACACCTTTCGACACACCGGGTTGCCAATGGGACGCGATAAAAACCACCGGTTTGGAGAATGGATTGTCAGGGCTGTAAGTCCTCTGACTTTTATAAAACCACAAGGTAAATTTGGGCAGCCTGAAAATATCCATCACTCCGGAATGTACGAGGTTATGGCCCATGCCACGGTTATAATCAAACATTACCCAAAATGCATCGGCAAAGGCGTGGGTAGCACGGTTGTCGTTGTGGGCTTCCTGAACATTGAACGCCTTCTGCAGCAGCCGTTTTTCGCCGGCATCGCGCGCCTGGCGGCTGTTTCTTTCGTATGGGAGCAAATTACCCCATTCATGCTGGTTCAGGCCAGCATTCTGAGCATAGTATTCCCAATCGCCATACTCGCTCACCAGCAGAGGCAACTCAGGATACAGGTCGTGGCGGTGCTGGCGGGCTTCGATATAGATATCGTAGGGATGGCGCACCCATCCGGCGGTATAGTTACCGGGGAATGGAAACTCCTCATGGCCAATGGCATGGGCAGCCTCAGTAAACCATTCTGGCATATCCGTTTCGTTGAGCGACAGCTCCCAAGCGAGGATTGAAGCATGGTTGCGGTCGCGGCGTATCAGCTGCCGGCATTGTTCAAGGGCCAGCTGGGCGAATTGCTCCTCTTCACCAAAATATTGCCAGCCCATAATGGCATTCAACACAAAAATTCCCAACTCATCGCAGGCACGCATAAAAGCCGGCGACATGGGATAATGGGAGGCCCTTACAAGGTCGAAACCGGCATGTTTTATTTTGTAAGCATCGCGAAACTGTGCTGCATCGCTCATAGCATAACCCACATAAGGGTATTCCTGATGCCTGTTCACACCCCTTAGCACAATAGGTTCGCCGTTGAGCCACATCCCTTCGTTGGTAATACGGATCTCTCGTAGACCTACCCTTGTGTGATAAACATCCGAGAGTCTGCCGTTGGCATACAGCCGGGTTTCCAAATCATACAAATTGGGATGGCTTGGCGACCACAGCAAGGGATTGAGCAAAACATGGTTTTGCACTATTTCAACACTGTTTCCGGCCTCAACAATCAGGCGGTCCGACTTTAGCCTTGCCACCCTTTGGCCATTTCTGTCAATCAGGTAGTGTTCAATCCTTACCCTGGCATTATCGCCCGAAGTGTTGCGCACATGGGTTTTAATTTCAAAGGCTGCACTATCAGTATTGGCCGAGAGGTTGGCAAAAAACACACCCCCACTGGCTACCACATTGGCTTCGTTGGCATCGGTGATATGTATCCGGTTCTTGGCAATCAAATAGGTGTTGCGGTATATTCCTCCGAAAAAGTTAAAATCGAGAATCTCCATGGGTTTGGGGCCGATGATGGGGTTATCACGGTTATCGAGCCTCACTAAGATTTCGTTCGGCTCATCAAACCGGGCTACCGGAGTAATATGCACCAGAAAAGGCAGCCACCCCTTCATATTGGTAAGCATTTTTGTCCCGTTT
>DATIKA010000051.1:0-4639 GCA_035478055.1 Candidatus Limnocylindrales bacterium
AGCATAACCCCTTCTTCCGCGGCGGCATGCCACATCTCGGTGAGGTGATGCAGTGGTTCGGATCTCAGAAATAGTTCGCGCGGTGGCTGCATAAAAGCAGGTATCGGTTCAAGGTCCAGTGGGGTATAAGTGTTTTTCAAACTAGTTTCCTTGGTTACCAGCGCCAGCAGGTAATTCCCGTCAGCCACGACTTTTAATGCCCTTTCGTGCTTCTCGTTGTTCTTTGTAGCAACAGGCGGGTTATTGACGTTTACGTTTTCCAATCTATCAGACAGGTCGGTCAGGTTTTTGTTTTCATCGGTCTCCGTTAACTCAACCTCGACAAGTGCCCCTTCCGGCTCAGGGTCTTCTACGGCCGGCTGATTAATTAAATAACCTGTGATCAAATAAGCAGTGGCGCCAACAAACATAAACAACAGCAGGAAAAGAAGTTTTTTCAAACTGGTCTCACCTCGGTCGTGATTGTTCAGATGTGGTATAGATTATTACTTGAACTTCTTAACTTCACCTTTGTGCTTATTCGTTTGATTTTGGTCATGTGCCGGGTTTTTCCAAGAAATTGGTGCAAGATCCATCTTTTACACCATATGTAAAAGATTTATTGCTGAAATAAATCGTTGGTTAATTATAACAATATTCCACGATGTTGTCATTATTAGATAACGCGTGGATGTTGAGCATTGGTAAAATGCCCTGATCGAAATCATTACGTTTGGGAGTTGGCCAAGAGATGCAGTAAAATAGCAAAATTTAATTCACTTCCAGGCAACATCGGCATCGGCAATAGCGATTAAATAAATTTTAATAAATCTGGCAAAATAATTTGGCAAAATAATACTTGCTATTCTTTTAATTTCGTGTTATCATTTGTTACGGTATTAAAAAGAAGAGAATAACTGAAGAAGATCTTTAGCCCTGTGATCGGGATGAAAGGCGAAGGTGTTTGAGGTTACTCCGATTTTTGATTCAAATTAATTTAAAGGAGATTCACAAAAAATGCGCGGTAAAGTTAAGTGGTTTAATCCAGACAAGGGCTACGGGTTTATAGAAAGTGACGAGGGCATCGATGTTTTTGTTCATTTTTCTGCAATCCAGACCGATGGTTTCAAAACCCTGGAAGAAGGACAGAGCGTTGAATTTGAGACAGTAGATGGTAACCGCGGCAAGCAAGCGGCTAACGTTGTGCGTATCTAATTGTAAAATCTGTTTGACTGAACGGCAAAACGAGAGTGCTTTTTCTAAGTGCTCTCTTTTTTTAATCCTGCGACTGTACTCCGATCCTTAATTTATTTTGAACATTTACTGCATATTCCGTGGAAATCGATCTGATGCCCATTAACCAAATGACCTGATGCCAATGCGGCTTCTTCATCTAAATTTTCAAAAAGGGGCATAGGAATGTCCATAACAGAGCAACATTTTTGGCATATGAAGTGGTAATGTGAAGCGATATTAGCGTCATAGCGATCGAAACCACTGCCTGCTTCTATTTTTTTAATCAATTTCTGATCAACCAAAATATTGATATTACGATATACTGTCCCCAGACTTAAACCCGCGAGTTCCTCCTTGAGTTGTTCATAAAGCCAGCCGGCAGTAGGGTGGGTATCCGTGTGTTGTAGTAAAGAAAGGATTCGTTCCCGCTGTCGACTTCGTTTATATTTGTGTCCGTATATCATCACAACATCTCGATTCTGGGTAATGGTTCGCCGTAGGTGCTACAGTATGCGCTGTTTTAATCATAGTGTCTTGGACGCTGAAGGTCAAGTTGCAAGCCTTGCTATTCAGGAGCATAGGTTACATGCCAGAAGGAGAGTATTATTGGGGGTCTCATTTCCCATATCGTCAAATCTCACTTAGTTATGGGCTGCTTTATGCTTCTGAAAAGAATAATCCATCCAAACGCTGGTCAGGATGGATTATGATCAGAGGGAAGTTTTTTGCTGTTGGCACCCGTCTGGCCAGACTTTACTCCGGCATCACAAGTCCCTGTAGCTTTGCGGCACCCCTCTAGGCGACAGTCCCCTTGATCTTAAAATGATATTACCGCAGGAGCTGCTTGTAATTTGCCAACGCTAAAAGCAAAAAGGGCAGTGACGTTTAATTATATTTGTTGATTTAGCTGCCGGTCGGACAGTCTACTCCATTTCAACCTTCCAACTGTTGTCCCATAGGCCGTGGATATTACAGTAGCTCAAGGCTACCAACAGGCCTGGTTTTCCCAGAGTAATAGTAGTGCTAACTTTAGGTTCACATTTAGCGCTGCCGGCATTAGCTCCTTCCACAGATTCTCCATGGGCTTCGAACTGGTAAGTCCCCAGATGCACAATAAATTTTTCATTTTCCGGTTGGAAGAATAACTTGATAAAGCGGATATGATGTTCGGTTGTATGAGGGTGTGATATCTCTGCGCCCACACTTAGACGAACTTCCAGAGGTTCACCCTTTTTTGCCAGGCCTGATACCTCAATTACAGGGACATGCTTTTCAGCTTTCCAGTCGGCCGACTTGATGTGATCGCCCAAAATACTCACGTAATCCTGCCTCCTTAGGGTTAGAATACACCGTAAAAATATTCCCGATTTGTGTCACAATTCCTTCAAGTCACGGAAAAGAAATTTAGATACTATTTTTGCAATTACCATAGTCTGTCTGTCTTCCGTTAAATAGATTTGGGTTGATGGTGTCATGTTGGGTTCTTATTAATGGTAATTTACTCAAACGTCGCCTGCCAGCTTTAATTCCCGGAGCATATATTGTTTGCGGCAAAGGCTGCGCTGTAGTTTACCCGAGCTAGTTTTAGGAAGCGTGCCTGGTTGAATCAGCATAATATCCCTGGGCGGAACCGCACATACCCCGATTACCTGTTTGCGGATATTCCGGCGCACCTCCTTAAGATTTCCAGTGCGCACTTCAGCTACAACAACAATAGATTCTTTGCCTTTCTTTGTATCGACGCTGAAAGCGATAACGTTACCCGTACGTACTTCTTCTATGGCACCAACCGCACGCTCTATATCTTCAGGATAAATATTCCGTCCGCCGATGATAATCAGGTCTTTTAATCGGCCGCACAGCACCAGCTCAAGGGGCCCGTTGTTTGGCCCTTTGACAAGGTACCCCAGGTCACCGGTGTGTATCCAATCGTCTTGAAATAATGCATCCGTCAAATCCGGGCGCTTGTAGTAACCGGTGGTGATAGAATTACCCCGAATCTGAAGTTCGCCTGCTTCTCTCTCGCCTAAAACCAAGCCTGTTTCCGGATGGCAAATACGCATCTCCAGGCCAGGCATTGGACTACCCAGTAATGGGAACCGCCGGGAAGTGGGCAGGGTTGGTTCTGCAGGGCGGGCCACCCTTTCTGATTCGAGAGCTATTCGATCTACCGTATCACAAACCATTCCCCGCATGACAGGTGGATAACTTCCGGCAATGGTTACTTCAGCCATGCCAAATGCGCAGAAAATTGCTCCAGGTCTGAACCCGTGTTTCCCGGCGGCGTTGATAAAGATTTCAACGGTATCAGGGTCGATAGGTTCAGCCCCGTTAAGGGCGAGGCGTACTTTCGAAAGATCCAGATATTCGCCGGAATCGCTCATGCGCTGCAGAGCACGGGCAGCAAGGACATAGGAGAAGTTCGGCCCAGCAGTTAAAGTACCATTGTATTCACTCATCCAGCGCATCCAGTTAGCCGGTCGTGAGAGAAAATCCTGGGGTGCGGAAAGGACCAATGAACATCCTATGGTCATACTTGTGCACAACACTCCGATTAACCCCATGTCGTGGTAAAGAGGCAGCCACGAAACTAATACATCGTCGCTTTTGGATACTGTTACAATTTTGTTAATGCCATCAATATTTGCCCCCACTGCGTGGTGGGGTAGCATGACACCTTTTGGCTCCGAGGTGGATCCGGAGGTAAACTGGAGGATAGCAAGTCGATGCGGATCATCGGCTACTTCCGTGAAGTCAGAGGCTGTTGGATGCCCCGGACCTGGTTGTAAATCACTGAGCAGTATTACTGGAGGATCACCGGGTTTTGCCTCATAAAAGGACGCCAGATCTGAGTCGAGGAGCAACAACTTGGCATCACCGTGATAGAGGTGCGCCCTGGTCTGCCTCATAAATTCTTCCATAGAGTTTAAACGCAGCGGAATCGGTATCATAATCACGCAGGCTCCGGCCAGCCAGATCCCCTGCAGCGTGGTAACCAGCGCACGCGTTGTAAGTCCCAGTATTGCTATGTGATCGCCGGGACAAACCCCGCGGGCCTGCAGGTTGGCCGCTACCGCGATGGCTTCTTCGTGTAGTTGAGACCAGGGTACTTTTACTGGTTCGCTTGATCCCGCTGCGGAAGCTACAAATATAGCGACTCCGGGACCTTGGGCAGCTCGGCGGATTCTGGGCACCAGTGTTTCGGCTAAGGGGCTTACTGTTTTGTTCATTTAAACTTTCCTTTCCGGAATCTCTTTGCAGAGGATAATGATCTAAACTCGAAAAATACTATACCATATTTCACCACAAAATTAAATTGTAAAAGTTAAAATATCAGTTAAATTCGACTCGCAATCATGAACCGGTAGCTTTAACTTTTCTCCGGATATCCACAGCATTAATGGCGGGCTGTCTTAAGATTTCG
>DATIKA010000052.1:0-5291 GCA_035478055.1 Candidatus Limnocylindrales bacterium
CCGCCTTCGCTATGCCGCTTAGCTTTCTGAGATATTGCGAAAAATTGCTCCTGAACAGCCTAGATAATAATCACTTCATTACCACAATGTTCGAGGTATCTTTCAAAATCATGAAAGCTGATGCCAATAGTAGCTGTATTAACGTTGGGATGAAAATTAACGATTTCTTCTTTTATTAAATCACGGTCAACGACTAACGTTACTGCTTTATGTTGATCATTAATTAACCCAAATGGCGACACCGCACCCGGCTCAAGCCCCAAGTGCTCCATCAACCGCCGTTCCGATGCGAAGCTCAGCTTGCCTTCATCAAGTTTTTCGGAAAGCTGTCCGAGATCGGCTCTTTTCGCCTGCTCCAGGACCACCAGGTAATGACGATTCCCTTTGTTGTTGCGCAAAAAAAGATTCTTCGCATGAGCACCTTTCATGTTTGGCCAATACCTATTCGCCTCTTCAACAGTATATACTGGCGGGTGCTCGTAACGGGTGTACTGAATTGCCAGCAGATTCAAGGCTTCATAAACTTTTTGTTCCACTTCAGAAAACAACAATCCGATTCTCCTTTCGGCGTACCCTTCAGCCCCAGAAAAACAAGGCTTACTTTGGCTGCACCCAAATGTTAATATGTTCCAGTAGGAGTGTCCATTCTCCCCAGTTACCTCTTCTATTCGGCGGCAGTAATTTCACTATCCCCTGCTTTAACCATAAATGGACCAAAGCCGAAAAACCAGATACCTTTCTTCACCGTGCCGTCAGCAGCGGTTATCTCGGCAGAACCATGCTTGCGATCAAAAACCCATTTACCCCTGTATGTTTCTCCGGAGGCGGCCAGATAAGAGCCATAACCGTGTTTGAAACCTTTCCACCAACGACCAGTATAACTGTTTCCACCAGACCAAACGCGGGTGCCCCAACCGTGATATTTCCCCCTGACCAGATCTCCTTCATAATTGCTGCCATCGGTAAAGCTACAACGGCCGAAACCTTGCATCAGCCCCTTTTCCCATTTTCCACTGCAGCTGGAACCATCGGGCATCAAGATAAGACCTTCACCGTGCCAACTGCCATTGTTAAAGTCCCCTTCATAGTATTTTCCGTCAGACTGCCGGGAAATTCCCCGTCCGTGCATTTTGTCTTCAACCCAATCTCCTGTATATTCAGAACCATCAGGCCAGGTCTGGGTCCCCACACCGTGTCTCTTGCCTCTCCTGAGATCACCGGTGAAAATCAGGCCAGAGGTGGAAGTAATAGTCCCTTTTCCTTCCGGCCGACCACTCACCAAAGGACCACTGTATGCAGAACCATCAACAAAATAATAGACACCGCCATCAGCAGGTTCTCCCTGTTCAAAATGACCGCTAAAGTGAGAGCCGTCTGTAAAAAATATTTTTCCGTCCCCATGCGGCAGATTATTTTTGCATTCGCCGCTGTACTTTGACCCGTCAGGATATAAACATGACCCCTGTCCGGGATCCCTGGCATGATCGTAAGAACCGACGAATTGTCTGCCATCCGGAAAAAGAACTATACCCCTTCCATGAGGCTGCCCCCCGCGCAATGCCCCCTTATAGTGTAATCCGTCTGGGAAAAAATAACTCCCTTTATCCAAAAATCGACCTTTTTTAAACCATCCTTCGTAGCGAGAACCATCACTAAAAGTATAAATACCCTTGCCATGCATATGATTATTTTTCCACTGACCGCTATATTTTCTTCCATCGAGCCAGCTTTGCGTGCCTTCCCCATGTTTTACATCTTTGTGCCACTGGCCAACATAGCTTTTCCCTGTAGGCCACGTCATTGTTCCTTCGCCATGACGCCATGAACTTTTCCACTCGCCGCTATAAGCTCTGCCATCAGCCCAAGAATAAGTACCTGTTCCTTCGTACAGTCCAAACACAAATTCGCCCTCATATTTTTCACCGGTAGGCCAATAATACGATCCCGAACCATGCATCTCATCGTTTTGCCAATCTCCGACATATTTTCGCCAATCAGAAAACCGGTAGACACCTCGTCCATGCATCCGATCTTCCTTCCAGTGACCTTCATATTTATCACCGTTGGACCAAACGAATGAACCGGCACCATGATACAGGCCGTTTTCCCAATCCCCGGTATAACTGCTTCCATCCGGCCAGGTAACTGTACCCCAGCCATGCGGTTTACCTTCAACTAGTTCGCCCCGATATACAGCTCCTTTGGATAGCTTCACCTTTAACAACAGCCTTTCGCATAGATGGATAATGGAAATGAATAATAGCCATGGTTCCACAAGATCACCGTTTTTACCTGCTCCCTGCCTGATTAAACCAAATTTGAACTGCTATACAAGGATAAAAACTTAAACGCGTAAGAAAGTGCTGACACATATGATCATAATCGCATCAAAGCAACTCCGGTTTGCGCCGGGTCAGAGAAACCAGAATTATTCCTAACTCATAAAGCAGCAACAGGGGCACCGCCATCAAAACCTGCGAAAAAATATCCGGCGGTGTCAGTATAGCAGCGAAGATCAGAATGAAAAGCAGCGCAAATTTTCGGTTGTGCCGCAAAAAGGCGGCATTAACCAAACCAATGCTGCCCATGAACCAGAATATCAAAGGCAGCTGGAAGACCAGACCAAAAGAGAAGAGAAAAGTAGTGGCAAATGTTATATAGCGGGCAACGCTGAATCGCGGCACCAGGTCAGCGCTGGAAAAACCAATAAAAAAGTTCAATGTAAACGGTAAAACTACGAAGTAGGCAAAAGAGAGTCCCACTACAAACAAAACATACATAGCCAAAGTGAGCCAAACGGCTGCCCGGTGAACCTTGCCCGCTACCGTAAGAGCCAGAGCCGCACACTGATAGAGGATAATCGGCAAGGTAACGGTTGCGCCGGTTATAACAGCAAGCCTCATATTGGCTAAAAACGCCTCGGAAGGAGTTAAAAATATCAACTGCATATCAAAACCTACCGCCTCAAAACCAGGAAGAACCATAGCGCCAGGCAGCAAAAGGATGTGCCGGATCTCCTCACTGAACATAAAACAAACGACGGCAGCAGCAAACACGGTGAGCGCTATAATAATTAAACGCTTACGCAGTTCTTCGAAGAGGAGAATTACAGATTTTCTACCCATAGATATTTTTAACCGCTATTCCCCGAATGTTACGGAGTAGCGGCCCCTTCGCCTCTTGCCGACGCAAGATGATTCAGGTAACTGCGAGCTTGCTGGTAAACCTCGCTCCCTTCAATTTCCTGTGCCAGGACCAGATTCAATTGCTCCTCGGCGAGAATCGGGCTATCAAAATATTCGCCAAGTAAAACAGCATAGTAAAGTCGCTCAGCATTGTTGGCAGTGCCGCCAATAACCTTTTCTTCCAGGTATGCTTTCAGCCACACCACTTCTTCCTGAAGTGAATCTTCCTCCTCAAGGGCAGCGAGTAATCCAATCAGAGATAAGTGCTGCAGTGGGTTTGGTTCCGCACGCATAAGTGCCTGCAGTGCTGCTATTTCACTCGCAATCAGTGCCTCATCTGCCTGCTGCTCAACATACAGGTTAAGAAGTCCCAACCGCGCTTGCGGATCAGTTGGATCCAGAACAACCAGCGACTGATATATTTCAATCAATCTTACCTGGTATTGTTGCATATCCACAGCAGCATCAGGCAGATCTTGTTGAAATAATATTAAAAAATGGTAGTTTCTGGCCAGTTCATGCAGAATGTCCGGAGTGGCCTGATTCGTTTCCAGGAAAGTCTCAAGACGTTCTATCTCGCTTCTGAAATGAGCAATATAATCTTCCGGAGCTGGTTCTACGACCTGCGGTGGGGTTGCACCTTCACCGCGTCTGCCAAGATAGTTAAAATATACGCTCAGCAATGAAACAACCATACCCAGAGCCAGGAAAAGCGCCACTCCCGCCACCCAGCGTTGTTTGCGTAAATCTTTCTTTCTAATTTTTTTCTTTGTCAATTGCCATCCTCCTACCAATTTTTCACCAGAAAGCCACTTTCGGGTCGTTGACACTCCCGTGTTTGCGGTAATGGTTTACTGCTTTTCTAATTTTATCAGTAAACGGCCACAGTTTTCACAATACACCAGAGCATCTGGATTGTAAAGACGGCCACGCAACGCTGATGATATAAAAACCCGGCAAACCCCACATATATCATTGACCACACTGGCCATTCCCTGTCCTCTATATTTCTGAGCTAAAGTAAGGTATTTATCCATATATTTAGCTTCGATCTTGCCGGCCTGTATCTCTCTTTCTTGTTCCAAACTATCCTTTTCTTCAACATAGGTTTGCAAGGCTGCGCTAAGGCGTTTTTCCATATCTCGATATTCTGTTGTGCACTGATCAATCTTCTCCAAATGCTCGCGCTGGAACGCTTCTTGTTCTTCAATCAACTCCAGAAAAGTCATGATTTTATCTTCCAGGGCATCTTTCCTCTCAGTAAGCAACTCCATTTTCCTGTGCATCTGCTCAAGCTCTTTAATGTTGCTGATCTTTCCACCGTAGAGACTATCTTTCAGTATTTTCCGATCTTCCACGAGCTTCTGTACATCCATCTCCAGGTTCTTCATTACCTTGCGATCTTCTTTTAAACGTTTTTCTACCTCGATCAATTCGCTTTTCAGTTTTTCAAGGCAGTCCGCGGTTTCCTGCACACCGCTCAAAAGAGGCGCCTCTTCTATCTTGGCCACCAGTTCGCGGATGGAAAGATCAATCTGCTGCAAATCCCATAACAGCCTCACCTGCAAGCCTATCCTCCCCTCTCCTGATAAAAAAGAGCAGTCTCTTCACCTACCCAATAATAGTACTCCACCCCGATTGACCTGGAAGGTATGTTTTAACCTCAGTCATGTACCCACCTGCGGTCAAACATTTTTGCAAGTAGTTTTTCAGGTAAACCATGCCCGGTTGTTCGGTGGCATCATGACCGACATCGATCAAACCTAGCCCCAAATATTGTGCATTTTTCAGATCGTGATAGCGAAAATCGCCGGAAATAAATATTTCTGCGCCTTGCCTGGCGGCATGTTCGACAAGAGAACCACCGCTTCCGCCGCAAAGAGCGATACGCTTAAATTCCTTTTTTGAAGGGGTCCAATAGCGCAACGCAGACGGGTTGAGACAACTACGGCAAAGATCGATGATCTGCTCCAGATTCAACTTTTTCCCCAGGGTCAATACCAGCCCCAGCCCGTAAGCCTTTCCTTCCAGGGCAAGCGGGTACAGGTCATAGGCAACCTCTTCATAAGGGTGTGCCTCCATCATTGCCTGGACGATCGCCTCGCG
>DATIKA010000053.1:0-5158 GCA_035478055.1 Candidatus Limnocylindrales bacterium
TGGATGATGGACAACTTCACCTGCCCTTACGGCGGAGTTGAAATGGTTCAGACTGCTGAATATGTGGCCCAGGAATTCGGCGGTATTTCCAAGGAGCAGTCCGACGAGATGTCATTGCACCGCTATGAACAATACCTCAAGGCCCTGGCGAACGACCGGGAATTCCAAAAAGGCTATATGATACCCATTGAGCACGCTATCAGCAAGAAACAGATCGTTACTCTGGCAGCCGATGAGGGCATCCGGCCGCATACTAAAGAAGGGATGGCTCCTCTCAAACCGACTATTGAAGGGGGTTGCATTACATATGCGGCCCAAACCCACCCGGCCGATGGAAATGCCGGTTTGATCGTGACCACCCGGGAAAACGCTAAAACACTCAGTAAAGACAAGAATATCACCATCCAGTTGCTGAGCTATGGTTATGCCAGGGCCAAGAAAGCCCGCATGGCGGCAGCAGTGGCCCCGGCCGCCGAGATGGCGCTTAAGAATGCCGGAATAGGGGTTAAAGACCTGAAGGCGGTCAAGACTCATAATCCATTCTCCATCAACGATATAGTGATGGGCAAACTGATGAATATTCCACCCGAGATCTTCAATAATTACGGTAGTTCACTCATTTGGGGACATCCCCAGGGACCTACCGGAGCCCGCGCTACCATTGAGCTTATTGAAGAGGTAATAAAAATCGGAGGCGGTTACGGTCTGTTTGCGGGATGCGCGGCGGGCGATACCGCGGCAGCGCTGGTGATTAAAGTATCTTAAGCTTATTGTTAAGATAGTGCCTTAAATTAACCAGATGGTTTACGTTTTTACCCTGAAGGGCTATCTTACGCACGTTATGAGCGAAATGCTCATATTCGTGCAGTGATGAGCAGGCTCATTTGAAGCCAGTTTAATGTCAGAGGGTATCTTCTCTAAGGGGAGGATACCCTCTATTTATGCACCCTCATAAATAGCGTTGGCTTTGTTTATCAACATATCCAGGACATACTGCTCTGGAGATTAATTGA
Source organism: Candidatus Limnocylindrales bacterium (assembly GCA_035478055.1). Taxonomy (GTDB): domain Bacteria; phylum Bacillota; class Dethiobacteria; order DTU022; family DTU022; genus DATIKA01. The sequence continues at coordinate 1,014 of DATIKA010000053.1, forward strand.
GGTTTTTTGAATAAGTTTATCAAGTTCGGATCTTCCTCCCGTCAACGGCCGGAGCGTGTTTATCGATGGGGAGATATTGTATGCTGCTGGATGAATGATCAACATGCAGGATTTTACCGGCGTAGCCGAATTGAGATATGACGTCCTCCAAGTACCAGTCAATGCAAAATGGCAAACTGGCTAGGAGTAGATGTGAGGTGGTTCTGTAACCACCCCTGCGAGTTTAGACAGACATTCTGCAACCCGGTAGCCAGATTTGAGAAAACACCCCATCTAGAGGTGTAATTAAGAACGAGGAGTCATCATTGTGTTGATGATTCGACTTAAAAGCCAGGTTGGATTTGCAGGCTTTACAACCAGCCTGGCTGATTTTCAAAATCTCCAATATCTTACTATAGCCGATATATGAGTTGTTCAGATTATGTGAGGATGGCTTGAGTCGATTGATTTTAAAAAGTGCCTCTGAGCCGGGGGTCTAAAGCATCCCGCAAACCATCTCCAACCATATTAAATCCGAAAACGACCAGCATGATTGCAATTCCCGGAGCAATTGAAAGCAGCGGGTACGATAACAAATATCTTTGTCCTACGTTAACCAGGCTACCCCAGGCAATAGTGGGTTCCCGCACTCCGATTCCAAGATAACTAAGTCCAGCTTCAGCAAGAATTGTCATACCGGTGGCAATAGTGGACATCACAATTAAAGGCGCGATGGTATTTGGTAAAATGTGGCGGAACATAATCCTATTTTTCTTAGCGCCAATAGTGCGCGCCGCCAGGATGTAATCATTTTCCCTGAGAGACATTGATTGAGCACAAACAACCCTGGCATAACCGGCAATTGAATTGATGCCGAGAGCAATGATGACTGTCAACACCCCTCCTCCAAGCACGGATACAATTGTAAGTGCCAGCAAAATCCCGGGGAAAGCCATCAAGGCGTCAACAATCCTCATGATAATGGTATTAGTAAGGTTTCCGGAATATCCGGCGATCAGTCCAAGGATACTGCCGACAACCGCGGCGAAGGAAATAGCGCATACCGCGATGATCAGAGCAGTCCTTGCTCCATATATAATTCTGCTGAAAAGGTCCCGGCCTAAATAATCTGTCCCTAGCAGGTGATCCTTGCTGGGAGGAAGCAACGTTTTCACCAGCGTCTGCTTTACAGGATCATAAGGCGCCAACCATTGAGGAACGGCGGCACAGATTATGAATACCAGGAGTATGATGGCGCCGATTATAACTACTGGCCTTCCCAAGAAAACCTTGACAAATCGCCGGTATTCATTGACCTTCGGCGGAATTTCGGGTATTACTAAAGCTTGTTCAGCCTGCCGAGGCTCGTTCATATTTTTACTCATAACGCACCCCATTTCTCCGTACTAACATGTGGCCTCCAATGTGGAGTTCGTTCATTTCATTACTCATAACGTACCCTCGGATCAAGCCACCCGTACGAAAGGTCGATTAAAATGTTCATCAACAATGTAAACGAAGCTACGATCAGCAGAGTAGCCTGCACCACCGGATAGTCCTGGGCGAATAGTCCTTCCACCGCCAGCCTACCCATCCCGGGAATACTGAATACCGTTTCCACGAGAACTGAACCGCCTATGATGGCTGCCAGGCTCATTCCCTTCATTGCCACCACCGGTAGAAGGCCATTTCTCAACGCATGTTTCAATATGATATGGCGCTCCTGCAGCCCTTTAGACCAGGCGGTCCGAATATAGTCTTGCTGCAATACTTCCAGCATGCTGGAGCGGGTGATACGCACACCGGTAGCAATCGGCGCCGCTGCCAGGACGATAACCGGCAGAATGATTTGTTGTGTGTTTAGCCATAAATTTTTAAAGGGTGATGTGTAACCGTAGATAGGCAGCCACTCCAGCTTGTAACCGATAAGATAAATAAGCAGTATGCCAAGCCAGAAACTGGGCAGAGTTATACCCATATTTCCAAATGCGGTAAAGAAATTATCGATCCACGATCCTCTTCTCGCCGCTGCGACGACTCCCATGGGTAATCCTATAATAATGCTCAGGACAAAAGCTAGAATACCCAGGTGAAGGGTGACAGGGAGTCGTACCTGTATATCCTTCATAACCGCAGTTTTGGTAATCAGCGAATTACCCAGGTCCCCGGTGAAAACATCACCCATCCATTTCACATATTGAACCACTAAGGGCTGGTCGAGACCAAGCTGCTGCTTTATGAAGGTTATCTGTTCCGGTGTAATTTCTTCCACATCTTGCTGGCTCAAGTACATATAAATAGGGTCGCCCGGCAGCAAGCGCAGCAGAAAAAATACGATCATAGTGACGATCAGCAACACCACAATCATCTGCAGAAGTCTTCGTATTATATAAGTACGCATTTGGATCTTCTCCCGGTGAGGCAACAATTCGCAACCCTGGAATTATGTCCTGACTGTTCTCAAATTTGATACCCGATCAATCTTCCAGTAGAGTGCCCAATTTGTTATAAGGTTTTAGTTATCATACTGGAGTCCTCGAATATGCCATAGGGATATGGGCACAGCCCATCATAAAAGCGGATACTCCCTGGATGCCAGCCGAAGCCTCTGGTGTTGGGAATACCTTTCCACAAATTAGTTCTGAATGGTCTCCAGGAGTTTTCTGATTTTGAAGCAGGATTTACGGTAGTTATGGAAGAAATTCTCTCGCCATAACTACCGCAAATACTCCCTGTCTTATTTTCTAGCTGATGGTTCGAGCCATGCCAAATGGGACCAGAATTGTGTCTGAGTTGCTATGGCAAGACCCGCGTTGTGAGCTCCTTTCGACTGGAAAATCATAACCACTTCTTCAATGAAGGGGATTACCATCATCTCTTCATGCGCAATCTTGAGCCACGCCTGTATAAGCGCAGGTTCAGCTTGAGCAGAGGCAAGAGACGCATCGGTAGCCGCTACAAACCGTGGCGGAAGCGCGCGGCTTTTAAAGGCTGTTGGGCCGAAGTAGAAACTAATTGTAGAATTCAAGTTATCAAAGGCAGCAAACCCTTGCGCAAGCATAGCGTTTTTCCAACTCCCAAAACGGTATTCCGAGTATTTACCTGCCTCCGGGAAATTGGCTGTCGTGGTGATGCCTACTTCAGTAAGCATGGACGCAATGGCGTTAAGATAGTTGGCGGGCACAACATAGCCCTGGCTGTGAATTTCTGTCTTGAACCCGTTGGGGAACCCTGCTTCTGCCAGCAGTTGTTTGGCTTTGGCCGGGTTGTAAAGTGTTTTATCGAGGTTTGGTATCGCGGCCTGGGAGTAACCGGGATAAACCTGATATGCCGCCCTGGCAAAACCGTAACCCAGGTTCTTAGCTATAGATTCCCTGTCAATAGCATAAGAGATCGCCTGGCGTACTTTCAGATTGGATAAGGGCGATTCGGCATTGGCGCTGTCCGGAACAAGAGAAAAGGTTCCGCCGGACCTTTGATGAACAGCATACTTCAAATCGTAAAGTTCCTTGGCGTCCAGACCAGCCGCTGTGAATTCATGAATATCTCCGCGCTTGAACGCCAGAAGGCGTACGGTTGCGTCTGCGATGATTATAAATTCTACACCATCAAGATACGGTTTTCCGGTGTCCCAGTAATTCGGGTTTTTCTTAAAGGTGACCTTTGTTCCGCGTTCGTGTGAGACAAAAATAAAGGGTCCTGTCCCAACCGGATTCTCTCTCACCCAATCTATACCCTTCGTATCGAAGGCTGCCTTAGAGGCGATTGGATAGCCGCCGGCCCCGGTTAACGATATGTTCTGGAACACTTTGACTTTGATAGCAATGGTGTATGGGTCGATGATTGTGACAGATTCCCAGTTTGGAACTTTTCCGGCTGTAATCTGGAGGTCGAAGTTCCATTTAACAACTTCAGCGTTGAAGTCGCTGCCGTCATGGAATTTCACGCCTTTGCGCAGGTAGAACGTCATGGTTTTGGCTGCGGGGTCGACATCCCAGCGTTCCGCCAGGCGCGGGTAAAAAACGCCGCCGTCACCGATATTGAAAAGCCTTTCAAGTGCGCAACTGGCAACCATGGCTTCAACGTTATTCGTCTCAATGGGATAGCCGAGCGGAGATGCCGGTGCTACATTAAGCGGAAAACGATAAACACCACCGTACATATTG
>DATIKA010000054.1:0-2749 GCA_035478055.1 Candidatus Limnocylindrales bacterium
CCAGCACCTCCAGAACCAGAGTTTCCTTACATCGAAATTGCTGTAACTGGTCCGATGACTAGCATCCAGGGCGAAATGATGTGGTGGGGTGCGACGATGGCCAGAGACGAGATCAATGAAGCTGGCGGAGTTATGGTTGGCGACGTCGTTCACATGATTCAGCTTCATCAAGTGGATACGAATGAAATCCTGGATCCTATTGGTGCTGTTTCTGCTGTTGAGCATGTCCTTGTTACTGAAGACCCACATTTTCTGGTTGGCGGATTCAGGACTGAAGCGGTTATGGCCTATACAGATCTTGTGGCCAGGGATTATAAAAAGATATTTTTGATCTGCGGTGCAGCTACCAATGCACTCCTTCACGGCAGGGTAGATGTTGATTATGAAACCTGGAAATATCTTTTCCGGGTTACCCCGATCAAAGCTACCGACCTGGTTACAGTAACTATTTTATTGCTTAATGACGTGGCGACGGCTGTGCGTGCGGAGTTGGGGATAGCAGCACCGAAGGTAGCCGTACTGGCAGAAGCGTTGGAGTGGAATGAAGCTCTGGTTCAGGCTGCGCCGGCACTCTTTGCCCGTTTGGGGTTGGAGCATGTTGGAACCTGGCGTCCCTCGGCCACCGCCACCGACGTTACGGCGGAACTGCGGGCGATCGAAGCATCGGGCGCCCATATTATCTATACGATTCTATCCGGTCCGGTCGGTATACCTTTTGGCCGGCAGTGGGGTGAGCTGGAAATCCCGGCCGCTGTAGTGGGGATCAACGTTGAGGCCCAGAAGGCAGGCTATCTTGAGGCAACAGGTGGTTTTGGTGGCTACGATGCTACGTTAAACACTTTTGCCCGGATACCGATGACAGAATATACTATTCCGTTTTATGACAAGTTTCTTGAGCTTTTTGGACAGATTCCTACCTATAACGCGGATACTTATAGTGCTGTTTATATCCTGAAAGAGGCGGTTGAAAGGGCCGGCACTTTGGACACTGACGCTGTGATCGAGGAAGTGGCGAAAACTGATCGCATCGGCCCTGCCGGACGGCTAGCTTTTGATGCTGCCCATGATATTACCTGGGGTCCCGGGTATGTAACGGCGGTTGGTGTGCAGTGGCAAGACGGAGAATTAGCCGCTTTCTGGCCACGCGAGTGGAGACCCGATCCAGCCAAGCCCGATGTCGTTTTCGGCTATGAAGGGACAGTACCCTATCAGTTGCCACCGCACGTGCTCGAGCAATGGCGAAGGTAGTGTTAGGTAAACTAATAAACTTCTGGTTGCATCAAAAGGAGCCCCTTTGCGGGGGCTCCTTAAGTTAAAATATCATATCCGGACGCAATGAGAGGAAGAAACTATGCTCAGTGATATTTTAGTATTCGGTTTGCTTAACGGTGCTGTTTATGCCATGCTGGCTATCGGGTTTTCCTTGATCTTTGGTGCTGCCAGAATTTTTAACCTGGCTCATACTGCTTATTTTATGCTGGGTGCGTATGCTGTGTTTTATTTCGGTGCGACTCTTAATTTCAGCCCTTTCCTGGCGATACCGCTGTCAGTGGCGGTAGTTGTTTTGATCGGGATAGTAATTTATTATATTTTTATGGAACCGCTTCGCGGACATGAAGCAGCGATGCGCATAGTTACGGTGGCTCTGGCCTTAGTTATACAGGAATCTGTACTTATAGTCTTCGGAGGTCATTTCCACGGTGTTCCAAGTATCGTTTCCGGTCACGTCAGCCCAATGGGTATCCGCATATCATACCAGTATCTGTTGACTTTGGGCGTTGTTTCATTTGCCCTGGTGGGGGTATGGTATTTGCTGATGAAAACGCGTCTTGGTTTGTCAATCCGGTCGATGGCCCAGGATCGGGAAGTGGCCAACCTTATGGGAATGAACATCGGCCGTATTGCTGCTGCTACCATGGCTATTTCGGTTGGTCTGGCTGCTGTGGCCGGAGTAATGGTTGCACCCCTGTATATTCTTGAGCCAAGCATGTGGTTGGGCCCGCTGGTGCTGATTATGGCAACCGTTATTCTGGGCGGTCTTGGTAGCATCAAAGGCAGTTTTTTCGGGGCACTAATTATCGCCTTCGTGGAAGTGATTGTAATCTTTACGATGCCGGGCGGCGCTTTTTTGAGGGTAGCGATTGCTCTGGCCATCATGCTGATTATCTTGATTGTTCGCCCCGAAGGCTTATTCGGAGTCTATATGGAAGGAGAGCGATAAACGGATGACGGTTATTAAAATAGCTCTGCGCTATATCCGCAATGAAATCCTGGTGTTACCCACAAGGGTTATTGTCGTATTGTTCTGTTTGACGCTTTTGCTGTTGCCATTATTTACGAGGGATCTCTTTATTTTGCGTATACTTGCATTGGCTTCGATATTTGCTATCTATGCTGCCAGCTGGGATCTGCTCTCCGGATTCGTCGGTCAAATCAACCTTGGTCATGCTTTATTCTTCGGTTCGGCTGCCTATACCAGCGCCCTTCTAAATTTACGTCTCGGGTTTCCCCCGATCATTGCCATTCCGGTGGGTGCGCTGGTGGCTGTTTTGGTTGGGTTGTTGGTGGGGATACCCTGTTTGCGTTTGAAAGGGCCTTACCTCGGGTTAGCTACCATGGCATTTCCGATTATGCTTGTGGGTATTATCTTTGCATTTCCCGGTTTTTTTGGAGGAGAACTGGGAATTTCCGGGCTCACACGGCTGGCTCCGACCCGTCTGTCTGAATATTACATTACTGTTATTATTAT
>DATIKA010000055.1:0-5446 GCA_035478055.1 Candidatus Limnocylindrales bacterium
CCTGTCAAGTATCTTCGCAGCCTTGCCGGCGCTATCAATCTCATCCGGGAAAATACCCATTTTCTCCAGCGCCTTGACTTGCTTGTCGGAGGGCGGGCCGCACTCCCATCCGAAGGCCGGAATGTACCCGGCTAAATCTTCAGCGTGAATGCTCATCTCAAATTGCAGCGGATCTACCAGCTTGTGTTTTCTGTTCCGCATTTCCTGGAGCTTTTTAGCAAGCGCTTCTTCCCTTGCGGCGATGACATCCTCAGTGGCTTTTTGCTCGGCCTGCTCTAGGTCAATTGGGCAACCAGCCGCCGCCATGTCCTCTGTCATTTTCTGGGCCACTTCCGGGCTTTCGCATATCAAGTGGGCCGGATGACACAGTTCATGCCGCTCCGTATGCCAGAGAAAATCTAGCAGCAACAGGTGGTCCTTTCCCGGGAACAGCCTTGTGCCACGACCCACCATTTGACTGTACAAGCTTCTTATTTTTGTCGGCCGGAGCACTACGATGCAATCTACCGGAGGGCAATCCCATCCTTCGATCAACAACATGGAATTACAAAGAACATCGTACTTGCCCGCTTCAAAATCTGCTAAAATCTCTGCCCTGTCTTGGCTGTTCCCATTGATTTCCGCAGCATTAAATCCTTTGCTGTTCAAGATGTCCCGAAACTTCTGACTGGTCTTAATTAGCGGAAGGAACACAACCGTTTTTCTGCCGGAACAGTGCTTAATCATTTCGTCTGCGATTTGATATAGATAAGGGTCCAGAGCAGTGCCTAAGTCTTTTGTTTTGAAGTCGCCGGCCTGCTGCCCTACGCCGGTCAGATCCAGTTTGAGCGGGATAGTTAGTGCTTTAATCGGGCTCAGGTACCCCTCTTTTATCGCCTTGGGCAGAGTATACTGATAGGCTAACGATTCAAAGTACTCTCCTAAGTTCCGCATATCGCCTCTGTCGGCCGTGGCTGTCACTCCCAGCACCTTGGCACCCCCAAAGTGACCAAGAACGCGTTGGTAGCTGTCTGCCAAGCAATGGTGAGCTTCGTCAACAATGATGGTGTCAAAGTACTCTGTTGGGAAACGCTTTAGCCGGTTTTCGCGCATAAGTGACTGCACGCTGCCGACCACTACCCGGTACCAGCTCCCTAGGCAGGAATCGTCCGCCTTTTCGACGGCGCAACCTAACCCGGTAGACTGACTAAGCTTATCGGCAGCTTGATCCAAGAGCTCCCCCCGGTGAGCAAGCACTAAAGCCCGCTCACCGTTCCTCACGCAGTCTTCAATTAGCTTGGAAAACACGATAGTTTTTCCGCAATTATGAGTAATAGTGAAATCGCTTAGCAGGTAACGATTGTCACCATCAACCGTAAAGCCAAAATATTCCCCTTCCCCAGCTGCCACAACTGAAAAGCCTGTTCGTAACACATCTTTAATTTGTTGTCTTTTGCGCTGTTTTTTTCTCTCAACCCGGCAAGGAATAACAGAGCAATTGCCACTTATGGAAACTCTGTAATAAGTGCCGGTAAAATTATTTTGACAGCTTTTTTCGCATTCAGTAACATATGCTGCTAAGCCGACGGACCTACACATAAAAGCCAAGTCTTCTGAGAGTTGTTTTGATTTTGAAATAAAGTCATAACCGCCGTCCGATGCAGATCCATCTGTATCTATGAGCCCAGCAATTACTTCTAATCGAAAGGCCCTTGGGGAAGCTTTATAGGAAAGAGGAATATGCTTTTCTCCTGACAGCTTTCTGCGTAATCCAAGCTTTACTAGCGCCTGATGCAAATCGCTGCCTTTGCGCCCCGCCCCCTGCCCCTTAAATATATAGGTATTCGCTTTCCCGGAAGGAGTTGAATCTAAGTACATGCCATAATGCTTTGCTTCTGATTCTAGGACTTCAACTATTTCTGGCTCAGGCGTTGTTACATTGATGGTTGTGATTAAGCCTCCATCCCCAAGCAAAACACCTATGAAGTATGGGGACACAGGTAGCTCTTCTTGTCGTTCAAAGATATCCACGCCATTGCAACGAATTAGCTTGTGCACATGCTTTTTGTACTTAGACCAACAAAGCCATTCTCCAACCGTAACGTCAACAATTTCTCCTGCCTTTTTTTGTGACGGATATTTCGGTTTTTTCTTTTCTCCGGTTTTCACTAAGGTTAGCTTGTGATCTTCGGTAACTACAAATGGCTCGCCTTTAACTGGTATAACTTTATAGAGCTGCCCTGTCCCTCTGGTTAGGTGTAGGACGTTTCGGGGAGCACCATCACTCCCCATCAACCTATCACCAACGCAAATTTCTTCTACCTGCAACACATCTCCGTTGGACATAAGGACTTTTTCACCCTTAGCATGGCAGCCGGTCGGGAGAACCAGTAGGGTTTTCAGGAGCCCTTTTTGCCATTCAGCCTGAACGGCTTCCTTTGCCTGCAGTTGATATGGTCGTAGCTTCACGGCTAAAACCTCCCGGCTTCAAACCCTTTGCTTTCGCTTGGCTCATAAAATTTCTTAATCTCATTAAAAGCAAGATCTTCGCCCTTGTCGTTTTTAAACTTACGGGTACCAACCTTAGCCTTACCTTTTGAGCCAATGACAGCACTCCAATTCATGGTGACACGTTCGCCCTTTTTGCGTTGGCCAATCCCGGTGAAGAAGGCGCACAGCATCCCCTCGGTGATGGTATGAAGGAAAAGGTTGTGCTTGATGATGGTCATGCCCTCAGGGGCTTCAATCTTGAGATGGACAACAGCTTTATTGCACGGTGGGAGCTTTTCGCTTCCCGGATGCCGGCCACGCTCAAATTCTACTACTACGAAGTCATAGTCACCCTCCGGCAAAAGCGTAAAATCTGGACCGTCATTCTCGATTTGCTCGTCCCAACTCAGCTCGCGTCCCTGGTTATTAACCATGTGCTATTCCTCCTCTAATGTTTTGAATCATACCGTACACCTGTGGCCATGCAGCCACCAACACACCGGTAACAAAACTAGGTTCGTAGTTTTCGATGGGCGTGTCTTTCGGATAATACCCCCGACTGGCCACCGCTTGCTGAATTTCCTGAATCGTTACTCCATTCTGCTTCATCAAGTCAGCCAGGGGCTTTGGGACGCCTGACAAATCATCCGGTGATGGGATAGGGGCGCCTTGAAATAAATCGACGGCGGCTTCGATGGTTTTCTGCTCATTGGCTTGCTGTATTTCGGTTTCCGGCTGAGTTGCAGGCTTTGCCGCCGGCTTGGGCGGCTTTGGATCTTCGACCGGCTTAGCGGCGCCTGCTCCTTTTGTCGGGATGCAATGTGCGATTTCCTTGTAGTCAAACAGTAGCTCTTCTTTCAGATCATGGCGGTTTTTCGCGTCCCAGCAGGGGTGGTGGGTGGTGTGCATGACACGCTTGCCGCCTTGTGCCTTGTTTGTGCCTTTGTCGGCTCCCTGACCATCCACATTGACCACATAAGTCTTGTAGTTGGCAAACAAAACCATGTCTGCCCATTCTTTCAGCAAGGGCGCTGTCTTTTTTTGCAACTTCAGTTCCCATCGGTCATAGGAGCCGATTTCATCCGGCTGTTCAAATTTGCGCATCTGGGCATGAGCCGTGAAGACAACATTGATTCCGATGTCAATGATTTCGTTTAGCAGGTTCAGCAAGCGTCCCATTTCCTCTGCTAGATACACATAACCCTTGCCATAACCTAACCCCTCAATGCCGTCTACTTTTGCTTTGGAGCAGATATGTTCAATGCAAATCCTTTCTGCCCAGTCGGCGGTATCAATGATCAATGTGTCGCAAACGTGCGGATTGCTTTTGACGTATTTCACACTTTCTAAAAGCATCGCCCAGCTGCTGGGATTAGGCAACCTGCGCACATCTATATGCTTTGTGCTGCCCTCGGTGTCGATGAATAGAGGGTTTGGAAATTTTGATGCGAAAGTCGATTTTCCAATGCCTTCAGGGCCATAAATTACAATTTTTTGTGCGCTTTCAATTTTTCCGCTGGTGATTTTCATCAAAATGCCCCCTCCTTCCACGTCGGCATTGCCGGTGCTGCTTGTGTAATTTCTGCTCCAGCCACGTATCCGTCCTGGATAATAATGGAGCATTCTTCCCCAGTGCTTACGCGAGTGGCGATAGCCTGCAGGTTCTCGGCTTCGAGCCACTGGCCAAACTCTTTTAGCGTGTCCATGTCCATTTGCTCCAACTTGTCCAGCAGGACAAAACCGCACTTTGGATTCAACTTCCGCACGATGGCCACCGCCACTTTTAACTGGTCGGATCCGCTCATGCCATCCCACTTATAGCCGTTGTAAGTTAGCTCCCCGTCCACCACAGACAGCCCGGGCAGCGGCAGATCCGCATCTTTTAGCAAGTCGATTTTTGCTTGCCTGACATCATCAATCTGCTTAGTTAAGGCAGCATACTGACGGCTGTATTCTGTCGCATCTTCCTCGGCTTTTTCTTTATCAAGATTTGCCCGTACCTTAACATTAATTTCCTCAACCTGGGCAATATTTTGCTCCAGCTCTGTCGTAGATTCATCCCGCAGATCCTCTGCAGACTTCCGAGCGGCTACAGCGTTTTGTTCCGCAATCTTAAGGCGGTTTTTTGCTTCATCAAGCGCGATTTGGGCTTGTGCTAGCTCCCTGTCGTATCGTTCTTTTTGTTCCCGCTTCCGCTGATTTTCACCGTTTTTGGCAAGTATCTCCTGTTGTTGCTTAATTAGGCTGCTGGCAGATACCGGCTCTTTTGGCGCATCCGGATAATACGGCTGTTCTTTGGCAAACTTTATTTTTTGGTCGGCGATTTGTCCGATTGCCCGGCGCTGGTTATACGCTTCCGCTTCTTTTTGTTCCAGCTCATAGAGCTTTTCGCCGACACCGATAATCTGCAGCAGGGTGGCTGCTTTCTCTTTGCTCGTTGACTGCATAAATTTTGGCAAGTTCAGAGCCAACTGTTCCACAAACTCGTTCAGCAACTGCTGGCCGGCTTTTCTGCCGGTGGGGTCAATGACTTTTAAATCAGAGTTTCTCCCTTTGCGCTCTACCTCTAGCCCGTTGCTTAGCACCAAATGCAAGCTTGGTGGCAAAACCGAGCCTTCCCGATGCGGTTCCGATGGCCGGTACTTATCGCCTCCCAGGGCCCAAGCGATGGAATCCAACACAGATGTTTTGCCCTGGCCGTTCTTGCCGCCTACAATCGTCAAGCCGCTTTTGGTCGGCTCGATTTTGACGGCCTTTACCCGCTTAACGTTTTCAATTTCTAACTTGTTAATCTTGATGGTCACTCTGATTGCTCCTCTCTAAATAATTCATGCGAACCTCCACTTACTCCCCTCTATACTTTTTCAGTTCTTCCTCGCTTAGCTTATACACCACCACAGGCGCAGGTTCAATTTTCTGCTTTAACGGTCTGTGCTTCTTGTACTGCCAAGGATTACGGTCGGGAAAGGATTCTTCG
>DATIKA010000056.1:0-3427 GCA_035478055.1 Candidatus Limnocylindrales bacterium
CAGTCTCCACCAGGATGTGGCGAGCTTCGACCTCTTCCGGCAGATCAAATTTTTGACGATTCGTTTCGAAGTACTGCCTGGCCTTATCTTCTGAAACGTCCATCCGGGCCATAGCCAGCTTGCGAAGCAAAATGTTCAAGCGAAGATCTTCTCGAAAGGTTTCAATGGTTAATCCATAAGTTTCCAGGGCATTATTAAAATCTTCAGCAACTCCCAAAAAGCTTTCATTGACAATTTTATCGACCTCTACATCAATTTCTTCTTCCTTAACCTCAATACCAAGTCTTGCTCCCTCCTGAGCGATCAAACGTTTGCTAACAATTTGATTCAACGCTTCTGCGCCGACCTGGACATACATTGCCTCAAACAGTAAATCCCTGGTGATTCTTTCTCCATTAACCGTGGCCACAACCTGCCGCTGTTGCTGTTGAAACAAAATTACACTGAGGGCCACTACTGCAACCAATAAAATTATGCTGACCACCATGAGCAGCCGCGGCTTTAGCATCTCTGGGCAACGGGAACTACTTTCTTTGGTTTCATCTTGAGTTTCATCTTGCACCAATCTCACCTCATCCGACTTATTTTATTTACGGAATAATCTTGTTCAATGGAAATTCAATAATTCCCTCTGCACCGGCTTCCTGCAGTTCACAGATTAAAGTGCGCACTTTCTTTTCATCAACAACACTCTCTACCGCTACCCAACTATCGGCACAAAGGTTAGAGATTGTCGGCTTACGCAAAGCAGGCAGCAGCGCAATGACGCGCTCAAGATTTTCACTGTGAACATTCATTTTGAGCATAACCTTCTGCTCTGCCAACAATGCACCTTTCAACAGTGTGATCATACTATCTACTTTCTTTTTCTTCCATGGGTCTACCCAACTATCTTTATTCATGATCACACGAGGAGTCGACACCAGGATCGTATCTATGATACGCAGCTGATTTGCTTTCAGCGAACGTCCCGTTTCGGTCAATTCAGCAATTGCGTCAGCCAATAACGGCGGTTTAACCTCGGTCGCTCCCCAGGAAAAAGAAATCACCGCGGTTACCCCTTTGTCTGCCAAAAACCGTCGTGTAGTTTCTACCAGTTCGGTAGCAATGCGCTTCCCTTCCAGATCTTCAGCTTTCATTACAGGTGAATCCTGTGTTACCGCTAAAACAAGCCTGACCGGCCTTAACCCCTGCTTGGAATAGTTTAAATCAGCCAGTTCTATTACCTGGGCATCAGTCTCAGTAATCCAATCTTTACCGGTAATACCGACATCAAGCACCTGCTCCTCAACATATTTCGGTATTTCCTGAGCCCGCATCAAAACACACTCAATATCTTCGTCGTCGATATACGGGTAGTAAGAACGTTCGCCGATACGAATATTGTAGCCTGCCTTCTTAAATATTTCCATAGTCGTATTTTGCAGACTGCCTGCGGGTAGGCCCAATTTAAGTTTTTTCAATAATATCGCCCCTTTTGCTTCTTAAACAATAGTAACAAATTAGCATGAAAGCGTCACACTGTCAACGCGCACAACCACAAAAAAGAAATTTGCGTACCCCATAAGCAGGATTAGAACCATGCTTGCAAGAATTGAGCTGTTTCAAATATATTTTATAAACACTGACCAAAAGATTAGGAGGCAGATGTATGTCACACAGTGAAATGAGCCGGGCTAAACGCCACCTGGAAACAACAGGTAAAATGAAAGAGATGCTGCCACGATTCTTTATGCGTATGATGGAACGCAAATTCAGCAACGAACCTTTGGCCTGGTGCATGGTCGGAGTGCCGCCAGAACTGCTTAAAGCATTTGATTTGTTGTTTGAGTGGCCGGAGAACTTTGGTACCCTTTGCGCCAGCCGATTGGTTGCACCCCGCTTCATTGAGGTGGCAGAAGGTGATGGTTATTCGCAGGAGCTGTGTTCTTATGTAACCAATACGATGGGCTACTGCAAGCTTTACAAAGAGACTGGAGAAGCCCCGCCAGAATCTCCTCTGCCGGGTGGCATGGGCAACCCGACCATGCTTCTGGGCTCCGGTTTTATCTGTGAGCCGCGCTGGAAGTGGTTTCAGTCTATTGCTACCCGCTTTTTTGATGTTCCCGTATATAGCAGCGACCCTCTGTCTCCACCTTGGGATATTAACCCTCACGATCCCCGCATCGCTGAACATTACCTTACTTTGCTGCGCGAAGACCTGGCCGGACAAATTGCCTTTTTGGAAAAACATACCGGCAAGAAGCTGGATACCGATCTGCTGCGTGAAATCATGGCTCGTTCCCACAAAGCTCTGGCCTACTGGCGCGATACTCTGGCCCTGCGCAAGACTATCCCCACTCCGATGGGCTCAACTGATTACTTTCATGCCATAATCGCACAGATGTATCTTGTCGGTGACGAAGAAGCGGTTGATTTTTACAGGGAAATGTACGAGGAAGTTAAAGACCGCGTGAACCGCAACGTGGGAATTGTCGAAGAGGAAAAATATCGTCTGATGTGGTTCGGGATACCGCCCTGGTTTAATATGGGCATTTTTAATTATCTGGAATCTTTGGGGGCTGTATTCGCCTTCGAATCAACTTATAACGTCGGTGATAATTTCGAGGTCGATTTAAGCGATCCGCTGGAAGCAATCGTGACCCGCACCTGGCAGAGAGCATTAAAAATGCACGACTACGGTGCTGAAACAATGCCGGAGCTCTGCAACCCGGCTGTGTTCGGCGGTTTTTCCGGCAGTAAACTGCTGGAAGAATTGGTCAGAGATTATAATTTGAACGGTGCGGTAATGCACCTGACACGGTCTTGCCGTGCGGTTTCGTTTGGCGAAGTGCACACTAAAAACCGGCTAGCCAAAATGGGAATCCCTTCCTTGATTTTTGAAAGCGATATGGCCGACCCACGTCTTTGGTCAGACGCACAGATCAAAACACGACTACATGCTTTCCTGGAAACTATGGACAAAGCTAAGCAAGGAGGAAATTTCAATGACTAACAAACTGCCCGATTCTGTCTATACGGAACAACCTATTCTTGGAAGCGATCAGAATATACGCAAAATTAAAGCAGATACCAACAAGCCGGTAATTGGCTACTTGTGCTGCTTCGCCCCCCCGGAGATAATCAGTGCCGCTGGGGCCATACCATACCGCATTACCGGAAGCCCCGGCGTCGACACCTCAGCGGCTGATGCTTACGTTGAACCGTACGGCTGCTCTTACGTGCGCAACGTTCTCGCTCAGGCTGTGGAGGGAAAATATGATTTTTTAGACGGCCTGGTTATTTCGCACAGCTGCGACATGGTTCAACGGTTATATGGCATCTGGACTTATCACCATCCTCTGCCTTATTCTTATATGTTTAATGTGCCTCATCAGGTTAGTCCCTGGGCACAGAGTTTCTATAAGCGTGAGTTGACCTTTTTCCA
>DATIKA010000057.1:0-4921 GCA_035478055.1 Candidatus Limnocylindrales bacterium
ACCAAGACGGGAGCAGAGTTTATTGCCGCAAAACTTGATGCTGAACTTATCGAGCTGGTAGAAACGGAGGAGCGCGGTGGTATCACCGGTTTTTTGAAGAGCGGATACCAGGCCGCTTCCAAGAAAAAGTCAGAATTAAAAGGCGAACCATGGAAGCAAATTGAGAGGCATACAAAATTATACCTGTTGACTCCGATCTGGGCAGGCAACGGAACCCCCGCGATGAGCGCTTTTCTGGATAAAGCAGATTTTACCGGAAAAGAAGTGATTGTCGCAACTTTCCAGTATGATCAAAAAGGAAGCGGCAGTGCCAAGGTTCACGCGTACATGAAGGAAAAGATTGAATCCGGGGGTGGTAAATATTTAAAGGGAATTGCTTTGCACGGAGCGCCGCCAGGAAAATTTGCCGGTATGGAATATATTCAAATGCAGACTGACAAAATATTGCAATCCCAGATATCTTAACCCTGACAAAATGAAAATGCTTGAGCGTATTATACATACATTGGAAACAGAGGGTCCGTTAGTCGGCAAAGAACTGCTCCGGAAAGTCGACGCAGAGGAATTTTATTTATGGAGCCTTTGCAGCAAATCTGAACAGATTGTTACCAAAAAGATTGGAACCAGATATTTGAGGTTTGATCGGCAGGTTGAAGGGTATGCCAGGCTTTCTCCTTCAATTATGCGCGAATTTAGCAGCTACACAGTTATTGGTGCGGCAAAAGATGAGCAAACGGTTGCCAGAAGAGCGGAAATTTTAGATAGTGAGATTAAAGAGATTAGCAGGAAAAAATTTGCTCTGGCGCAGGATGTTGCAAAAAAACTGGTTGATTCTAGCGTAGAGGCAGGAGTGCTCAGTGAGAGAGCATGTTTCATTATTGCTGGGGATATAGTTTATGGGATGGCTCATGCGGAACCAAGGCCTGAATCATCTACGGGCAAGTTAGTCAAGGGTTCAGACCTCGATCTCATCATTGTTGGGGATAAGCTGCCTCAGGAAACCCTGTACAATTTGGATAAGTCAATCTATAGTGAAAAGTATAACTTGCTTATGAATCCTGCTTTCAAAGAAGAGATTGACTATATCATAAAAGATATGGCAGTAGTGCATGAACAGTTGCTTTTCAATGATTTTAAATCGATGGTTGCCTCGAAAATTTTATGTGAAGGTAAGTTTTTGTATGGCAACCGACGCATTTTTGATTGCATTAAAAAAATGCTTATTGACTTCGAGATTCCAGATAAAATTGCAAATCTAGAAATATTAGCTATAAATAACAGGAAGATGGCTGAATTATCTCTTTTACAGGTCGCAGCTTCGGTGAGGCGGGAGGAGTTTATGAGCCTGTTTTATACTACCGAGGAAAAAGAAGAAATATTTTAGTTGCTTTCCTTAACGTTTGCATTTATCGATCAAGTCAGGATGAAACTGGCACTTCTTTGAATGAGTGCATTTACGGTATAATGGGAGCAGGATGGGGGTTGGTCATTGAAGCCGGAGATTGACGGGATGTTTACGCAACTGGATCGAAGCGGTGAAGGAAAGAAGTATTTAATTAACACCTTGGGCTGCCAGATGAATGAGCATGACTCGGAAGTAATCGCAGGAATGCTTGAGAATATTGGTTATAGTGCTGTGCAAGATCCCGCTGAGGCTGATTTGATTATAATTAATACCTGCGCTGTACGTAAGAAGCCTGAAGATAAGGTTGCCTCATTACTTGGAAAATATCTCGCGTTCAAAGATTCTAACAAGGACTTGCTGATTGCTGTTGGTGGCTGCATGAGTCAGCAAGAGGAGGTTGCGGTTTATATTAAAGAACGTTTCCATCATGTAGATTTGGTTTTCGGTACCCATGCTCTGCCTCGATTGCCTCAACTACTTGAACAAGCCAGAAAGCAAAGAGGAACATTTGTTGACATCGCAAATTACGCTGACAGCAGGGCTAGTCTGCCTGTTTTACCCGGCCGGAAGTTTCAAGCCTGGCTTCCTGTAATTTACGGTTGTAATAATTACTGCTCTTACTGTGTCGTGCCCTTTGTCCGCGGGCGCGAAAGAAGCAGACCACTGGAGGAAGTTTTAACCGAAGCACGGGCCCTGGCTGACAGGGGATATCTTGAGCTCACCTTACTAGGGCAAAACGTGAACTCTTATGGTCAGGACCGTTCGGAAAAACATACTTTTGCCGATCTTTTGGAAGAGCTGGACCGGATTAAAGGCCTCGTCCGGATTCGTTTTATGACTTCTCATCCCAAAGACTTATCAAGGCGTTTGGTCGAAGTTGTACAACGGGGCAAACGTATTTGTGAACATTTCCACCTGCCGGTGCAGTCCGGCAGTAATCGCATCCTTGAACTGATGAATCGCGGATACACCAGCGAACATTACCTGGATCTGGTTGAATCAATACGAAATGCTATTCCTGGCGCTGCTATAACCTCGGATATTATTATTGGTTTTCCGGGTGAAGAAGAAGATGACTTTCGACAGACGGTTGAGCTTGTCGAAAAAGCCCGTTTTGATAATGCCTTTTCGTTTCTATATTCACCACGTAAGAAAACTGCGGCAGCACAGTTAAAAGACAATAACACGCACGCTATCAAACAAAATCGGTTGCAGCGGTTAAATGATTTACAGCACCGCATCAGCAAAGAAGCAAACCTGTCTTTGATTGATCAAACGGTCGAGCTTTTGGTTGAAGGCGTTAGTAAAAATAAACCTGAGATGCAGACAGGGAGAACCCGTACAAATAAACTTGTCCATTTTGCCGGCACGGACAACCTGGAAGGTAAACTGGTGCATGTAAAAATAACCAAAGCGCGAACGTGGAGTTTGGTAGGAGAAATGCTTAAAGAAGTATAATTACATTGAAATCGTAAAGCAAACCACCGCCTGCCGTCTTGAGACTGTGGCAGACTGCGGGACCTGCTGTAGCGGGAAGGGGAAAAACATTTGAACCGTACCAGCCCGATGATGGAACAATATCGAGCGGTTAAGGAACAGCATCCGGATAAGTTGCTGCTATTTCAGGTAGGCGATTTTTACGAGCTATTCTACGAAGATGCAGAACTGGCGGCCCGTGAAATGGAAATTGCACTTACTTCAAGGGGCACGGAATCAGAGAAACCGATTCCACTGGCCGGAGTACCGATTCATGCTGCCGATGTTTATTTGAATAAGCTGCTCAGCAAAGGTTATAAGGTGGTAATTTGTGAGCAGGTCGAAGAGGCTTCCCAGGCGAAAGGCCTGGTGCGGCGCGAGGTTACACGCATTTTAACGCCAGGCACCGTAACCGATCCGGAGATGCTTGAAGAAAGCCGCAACAACTATCTGGCTTTAATCATCGGCGAGCCCGGTAATCATTTTGGCCTTGCAATTGTCGATGTTTCAACGGGAGATTTTCGGGTAACTGAAAAACATGGTGAAGAAGCCTGGGAAAAGGTTTTTGACGAGCTGCGCCGCTTGCAGCCTGCCGAATGCATTTGCAGTTCACCGGAAATTGAGCAGTTGATACATCGCAAGATGGTATTTAAAAATAGCAGCTTAATTGAGCTGCTGCGCTATCTTCCGGACTCAAAAGAAATAAAAGATCTGATAACCGATCAGTGGGGCGCAGAAACCTGGGAATCATTAAATTTAAGTTATTACCCGCTTGCCGCTTCGGCTGGAGCAGCCGCACTGACGTATTTACAACTGCTCCAACACCCCACCGGAAGTAAACATTTTCACCGGCTTGAGCTATATTTTACAGACAAAAATATGGTCATCGACAATATTACCAGTCGCAACCTCGAGCTAACGCAGTCGCTTCGCGAGGGGAATAAACAAGGTAGTCTGCTAGGGTTGTTGGACCGTTGCATGACGGCAATGGGACGGAGATTGTTAAGGCGTTGGATCGAGCTGCCGTTGTTGGATGCGCGGAAGATTGAAGACAGGTGGGAGGCAGTTGCAGAGTTGCTGCAAAAGCCCTTACAACGACGTGAAATGAGGCGTTGTCTCCAGAACATGTTCGACCTGGAACGATTTTGCGGCCGTCTTTCGTCTCAGCGTATAAACGCTCGCGATCTGGTTTACCTGAAGAATACATTACGACAGGTGGAACCGCTGAAAAAATTGCTGGGTGCCCTTGATCCGCAACTCCTGCAGTCCATAAATAGCCAATTACCGTCATTTGATGAACTTATCAATGTTATTCATAATGCGCTGGTCGACGACCCACCGCTTTCGTTGCGCGAAGGGGGGCTTATCCGCCCTGGTTACAATAAAGAAACAGACCGCTTGAAGTCTGTCTCCAGTGAAGGAAACAACTGGCTTATTGATCTTGAACAGAGGGAGCGGCAGCGCACAGGCATTAAATCGTTGCGTATTGGCTACAATCGCAACTTTGGCTATTATATCGAAGTATCACGAACTAACCTGAACTCGGTTCCGCTTGAATATCACCGCAAACAGACTCTGGTTAACGCTGAACGTTATACAACCGAGGAACTGCATGATATGGAGGCCCAGATTACCGGCGCACGGGATAAATTAGCACAGTTGGAATACAGCCTTTTTGAAGAGTTACGCGCTGCAGTTTCAGCCTATACCCCGATGTTGTTGGATGCAGCACAGCAGCTGGCCTGTCTTGATTGCATACAAAGTTTGTCTGAGGTAGCTGAAAGACACGGATACTGCCGTCCCCGCCTATCTGAAAATAATAACTTCAGGGTGAAACAAGGTCGTCACCCGGTAGTGGAACACCTGGCGCACGAAAGATTTGTGCCCAATGATATCGTGATGGACAAAAAACATTACGTGCTGGTGATCACCGGTCCGAATATGGCAGGAAAAAGCACTTACATTCGCAGTGCTGCCTTGATTTCGATTATGGCCCAGATGGGCAGCTTTGTGCCGGCTGCCGAAGCGGAACTACCAATT
>DATIKA010000058.1:0-20187 GCA_035478055.1 Candidatus Limnocylindrales bacterium
GCGGGGGTGGGACAGACTTGATTTTATTATTATTAGCGGTGATGCCTACGTTGATCACCCCTCCTTTGGTGTTGCAATTATCAGCAGGCAGTTGGAAGCAAACGGTTTTAAGGTTGGCATTATCGCTCAGCCTGATTGGAAAAATATAAACGAGTTTAAAAAACTGGGCAAACCGGCACTTGGTTTTCTGGTAACGGGCGGCAATATTGATTCGATGGTGAACCACTATACTGTGGCGCAAAAAAAGCGCAGAGTTGACGCATACTCCCCCGGGGGTAAAACAGGCTTGCGTCCTGACCGGGCTGCGATCGTCTATTCACAGAAAGCAAGAGAAGCGTACAGGGATGTCCCGATTATTTTGGGCGGTATCGAGGCAAGTTTACGCCGTTTGGCCCATTACGATTGCTGGGATGATACGGTACGCCGTTCGATCCTTCTCGACGCCAAGGCGGACTTGCTATTGTATGGTATGAGTGAAAAACAGATTATCGAAGTCGCTGAAGCTTTGCAAAGCGGCATTTCGATAGCAGATATTACTTATATCAGGGGTACAGTTTATAAAACCTACGCGATCACCGATCTAAAAGAAGGAATCAGGCTGCCTTCGTATGATGAAATCTGTACGTTGAAGGAGCTCTATGCTAAAAGCTTTATGACTCAATCAGGTAACACTGATTCAATCAGCGCAAAACTTTTAATTGAACCTTACGCCAATGTATATGTGATCCAAAATCCCCCGGCAGAACCTCTTTCAACGGCAGAACTGGATATGGTCTACCGGTTACCTTTCCGCAGAACATATCACCCTGTTTATGAAAAATCAGGAGGTGTGCCGGCAATAACAGAAGTTAAGTTCAGCCTGGTCAGTAGCAGGGGCTGTTTTGGCGGCTGCAGTTTTTGCTCACTTCATTTTCACCAGGGAAGAACAGTCCAGTCGAGAAGTATTGAAGCAATCCTGGCGGAAGCAAAGGCGATCATAGCCGATTCTGATTTCAAGGGCTATATCCACGATGTCGGCGGTCCTACGGCTAACTTCCGGAACAAAGCATGCAAAAAGCAGGACAAGCATGGCATGTGTACTGATAAGTTTTGCTTGTACCCGGCACCATGCACAAATCTGATCGCAGATCACACCGATTACCTGGAATTGCTGCGTGCGCTGCGCAACCTGGAAGGGGTTAAAAAAGTATTTATTCGTTCCGGGATCAGGTATGATTATCTGCTCTGCGATCAGGACCAGATTTTTTTTGAAGAGCTTTGCCGGTATCATATCAGCGGACAGTTGAAGGTGGCCCCTGAACATGTCTCCCCCGCAGTCCTCGAAAAGATGGGTAAACCGGGCGTGGAGATTTACAAGCAATTTAAAAGCAAATACAAGGATTTAAACAAAAAGCTTGGTATGGAACAACACTTAGTGCCTTATTTTATGTCCAGCCACCCTGGCTCTGACCTGAAAGCAGCAATTGAGATGGCCGTGTTTATCAAGAATCATGAACATATGCCCGAGCAGGTGCAAGATTTTTATCCCACGCCGGGAACGCTTTCTACGTGCATGTATTACACTGGAATTGACCCCCGGACTATGGAAGCGGTATATGTCCCAAAAACACCACATGATAAAGCGATGCAACGAGCTCTCCTTCAATTCAAGAAACCGCAAAATTACCAGTTGGTTCATGAAGCTTTAAAGGAGGCGGGCCGCAAAGACCTGATTGGTTTTGACAGAAAATGTTTGATCAAACCGCGGGGTAAAAAGAAATCCGCCGAAAAAAGATAGCGGTTTAAGCGCCGCATTATTTTCTTGCTATAATGAATAAAGTGGGCATTTTAACTACGAAAGGGTGACCGAAGATGGATCAAATATGGTACGGTCTGAAAGATAAGGTTTTTGTTGTCACCGGCGGCAGCCGGGGTATCGGACTGGGCCTATCCCGGCAACTTCTGACACAAAAAGCCAAGGTGGTATTCTGCGCCCGGAAACAGGACGGCCTGGACAGTGCCCTGGTTGAGCTTGGTGGGGGTGGAGATTCTGTTTTAGCTGTAGCTGCTCATATTGCGAGGGAAGAAGATGTGGAAAACATTTTCAGACAAACCATGGAGCGGTTCGGCCGGGTTGATGCACTGGTCAACAATGTGGGAATGAACCTGCTGACTCCTTCATTGGCGGATACTTCAACAGCCACCTGGCAGAAGATTATTGACTCTAATCTGACTGGTACCTATCATTGCTCGAAAGCCGCCGCAGTGATCATGAAAGAACAGAGAAGTGGAAAAATCGTCAACATTTCTTCCATCGCGGCTTGCCGGCCAGCACCGGGAATGGGTGTTTATGGGGTAGCAAAGGCTGGCATCGAAATGTTAACCAAAGTTTTGGCTGCAGAATTGGCAGCTTACAACATCCAGGTGAATGCAGTGGCGCCCTGTATGGTGAAGACAGGTTTCAGCGAGCCTTTCTGGTCCAATGAAGATGTATGTACTGAAATTGTGAGGAGGATTCCTCTCGGCAGATTGGCCGAAGTCGGGGATATCATTCACCCAGTGCTTTTCCTGTGTTCCGACGGAGCCGATTTTATAACCGGCCAAGTTGTTGCTGTTGATGGGGGCGCCACAACGATTTAATCCCAAAACTAAGGTATTCTACGAAGTTTTATTCCGTGTATCTTTTTGTGTCCCAATTGGAGTGATAAAATCTTGAAGCTGAATGGCGGCTATGAATTGTCAGAAAGCAAGCTAAGAACGGAACTGTTTAATTACCACCTTCCCTGGGAACTGATTGCTCAGCAGCCGGTTGAACCGAGGGATTGTTCGCGCCTGCTCGTGCTTGACCGCGGCAACCAACGGGTGAGTGAAACTATTTTTGATACTGTAGGGAATTGGCTGGAAGCAGGGGACACATTGGTTATCAATGATACGAAGGTTATCAAGGCCAGGTTGTTCGGCAAAAAATCGACCGGAGGAAGAGTAGAAATATTTCTTCTTCACCCCCTGGGTGATACTCTTTGGGAAGCTATGCTAAAACCCTACCCCAAGGGGGGTGTGGTGTTTCTTGGCGACGATCTGGAAGTAAAAGTCCTTGAAATGACCGAGCAAGGCACCTTTGTTTTGCGCTTCCCATCGCCTGATGCTGCGGTGGAGGCTATGGAAAAATGGGGTGGGATACCCCTGCCCCCATATATTAAAGAGCCTCTAACCGATCCGGATCGTTACCAGACTATCCTGGCCAGGGAGCATGGTTCGACGGCAGCTCCGACGGCAGCCCTCCATTTTACACCCGCACTTTTGCAGGCAATCAGGGATAAAGGGGTGCAGGTTGTAAATTTTACGTTGCATATGGGTGTGGGAAGTTTCCGGCCGATCAAAACGGAACATGTGGCCGATCATAATTTGTCATCAGAGTTTTACCATTTACCAGAAGAAACAGTATTAGCGGTTCAACAAGCAAAAAGGCGGGGTAACAGGGTAGTGGCATGCGGTACAGATGCTGTACGAGCGTTGGAGAGTGCTTCCATTACAGGAGAGCTTAGGCCGAGTTCTGGGTGGACCAATCTTTTTATTATGCCTGATTATCAGTTTAAAATAGTGGATCGAATCATTACTAATTTGCATCTGCCGTGCTCATCGCATATGGTTCTTATTTCTGCTTTTGCCTCACGTGAGTTTGTAATGCAGGCTTATGCGTATGCAGTCAGGGAAAAATTTCGTTTCTTGAGTTTTGGTGACGCGACTTTAATTGTTTAACGCGGTAGTTTCTTTGATTGGAATAAAGATGGCAAACAAAAGGGAGCAGTTGCAACTCAGTAAAAAGCAATTCACAAAATATGGGCTTTCTAACAGGCACATGGGTGGTATAATGATCATGTAAGCATTGCAACGTATGGAAGTAATGTTTGTCGGGGTCGTCCTTCAGTGCCGAGTTAATGGAAGATGAATTGGATGGGTTGCTGAGTTTTTTTATAAATACAAATTCGACGATCATGAATGATGTTTTATTTAAGAAGGGGATGAAAAAATGAAGACAGCTGCAGAATACATTGATAGCCTGAGGGAGATTAAGTTTAATCTCTACATGTTCGGCGAAAAGATCGAGAACCCTGTGGATCATCCCGTTATCCGGCCGTCGTTGAATGCTGTAGCAGAGACTTATGCCCTTGCATTTGACCCAAATTACGAGGAGCTTGCGACCGCCACTTCGAGTCTCACCGGCAAAAAAATCAACCGTTTTACTCACCTTCATCAGAATACGGATGATCTGATCGCAAAAGTTAAGATGCAGCGCTTGCTTGGGCAAAAAACAGCCTCGTGTTTTCAGCGTTGTGTTGGATTTGATGCTTTTAATGCGCTAGATAGCACAACTTTTGAGATGGATAGGGATTTGGGAACTGAATATCATCGGCGGTTTCGCGAATTTTTACGCTATGTCCAGGAAGAAGACCTGACAGTAAATGGTGCAATGACCGATCCCAAAGGAGACAGAGGTCTGCGCCCAAGCCAGCAGACGGATCCTGATATGTACCTGCACGTTGTAGAGAAGCGGGAGGCTGGGATTGTAGTGCGCGGTGCCAAATCGCACCAAACCGGAGCCCTCAATTCCCACGAAATTATAGTGATGCCTACTGGGGCCCTGGGAGCGGAAGACAGCGATTATGCGGTATCCTTTGCGGTGCCGGCTGATGCGGAAGGAATCATTCACATTTATGGACGCCAACCAAGCGACACCCGTAAGCTGGAGGGCGGCACGTTTGATGTTGGCAACTGCGTTTATGGAGGGCATGAAGCGTTGGTAGTGTTTGCGGATGTCTTCGTGCCGTGGGAAAGAGTATTTATGTGTGGTGAGTACAGTTATGCAGGCTTATTGGTAGAGCGTTTTGCGGGCTATCACCGCCAAAGCTATGGCGGTTGTAAGACCGGCGTGGGTGATGTGCTGATCGGCGCTGCAGCACAGGTTGCCGATTACAACGGGGCCGCCGGAGCTTCACATATCAAGGATAAACTGATTGAGATGGTACATTTGAACGAAACTATCTATGCCTGTGGCATTGCCTGTTCAAGTCAGGGAAGTTGTACCGCATCTGGTACCTATCTTATTGATTTGATGCTGGCTAACGTATGTAAATTGAATGTAACTCGTTTTCCGTATGAGATTGCCCGGCTGGCTGAAGATATAGCCGGCGGCATAATGGTTACGATGCCTTCCGAGAAAGATTTACGTCACCCGGAAATAGGTAAATACATCGACAAGTATCTTAGAGGTAGAGCCGATGTGCCCACCGAGAGCCGTATGCGTATATTGCGGCTGATTGAAAACATTACTCTTGGTAGTGCTGCAGTGGGTTATCGGACGGAATCGATGCATGGCGCCGGTTCTCCGCAGGCGCAGCGGATCATGATCGCTCGCCAGGCTAAATTCGACGACAAGAAAAAGTTGGCGCGGATTCTGGCCGGTATTGACGAGAGCAGGGCTTGAGGAACACCGCGTTAGCTCAGAAATCGTCGTTGACATGAAGGGAACACAGCTATGAGATCAATGCGCGAATACCTGTGGTTTGAAACAATCAATAGGGTGGATTTTATTAACATCACGGCAAAGGTTCAACAGATCATCGCTAAAAGCGGTATTAAGGAAGGACTTTGCCTGGTTAACGCCATGCACATAACAGCTTCGGTCTTTATCAACGACGATGAATCTGGTCTCCATCATGACTATAAAAAATGGTTGGAAAAACTCGCCCCACATGAACCCATTTCCCAATATGCTCATAACACGTATGAAGATAATGCGGATGCTCACCTTAAAAGGCAAATTATGGGCCGGGAAATAGTAGCTGCTGTCACTGAAGGCAAACTGGATTTAGGACCATGGGAGCAAATATTCTACGGCGAGTTTGACGGCTGCCGTAGGAAAAGAGTTATTGTTAAAGTTATAGGTGAATGATGAGCGTCTTCCGTTGCCAACCCACATTTGAATAACGGGTTGGCGACTTTTCTTGTATATACCCCTCGGGGATGCCCTGTTTTTTTGGGATATTTTTGGCGCTAGCTGTAACGGTATATACTCCGGGCTCAGACGCGTCAACAGAAATGGTGACCGATGATAACGTAAAAGGATAACTGCTGGGTTTTTATTTTTCTTCTGTAATTTGGTACAGGATAAAAGTAAAAAATGAAGGTATAAAAGTGCGTGTGTGAGCATTCATAGAAGTTCTCCATAAGGAAGACGATCGTTATTTTGTAAATCACTGGAAATTTTCACCGATTCGGTGGGATAGCTTCCTATCAAACCGTATGGATATATGCAAAAAGTGTTGGACGGTACTGCTTCAAATTCAATTGGGGAGGTTATTTATGCTTGAAGGTAATATCCTGATCGCTTTAACCCTGACTTTGTTTGCCGGACTGTCTACCGGAGTTGGCGGGGCCATCGCTTTTTATACCCGGCAAACAAATACCCGCTTTCTCTCTCTGGCTCTGGGTTTTTCTGCCGGTGTGATGATATATATTTCTTTTACGGAAATACTCGATACGGCTAGCGAGGCGTTGGTGCATGAACGTGGAGAGATGGCTGGTGCATGGTTAACGGTTATCGCATTTTTCGGCGGTATGCTGATTATCGCTTTAATTGACAAACTGGTCCCTCACTTTGAAAACCCCCATGAGCCAAGAACTGTGGAACAGGTGCACGAAGCTAAACCACAGGTGAGCCTCCAGGTTAACAGAAAACTGCTGCGCGCCGGGTTGTTAACAGCAATGGCTGTGGGTATACATAATTTTCCCGAGGGGTTTGCCACCTTTATGGCTTCCATGCGCGATCCGGCAACGGGTGTCAGCATCGCTATTGCTGTAGCCATTCATAACATTCCCGAGGGCATTGCCATATCGATTCCGGTTTACTATGCTACTGGTAACCGAAAAAAAGCTTTTTTATGGTCTTTTTTGTCAGGATTTGCCGAACCATTGGGTGCGGTGGTTGGTTTTCTGATTCTGACTCCATTCATGTCAGAGACGATTTTTGGCCTGGTTTTTGCGGCAGTAGCCGGGATCATGGTTTTTATTTCCTTTGATCACCTGCTACCCGCTGCCCATGAATACGGCGAACCCCATCTGTCTATTTACGGCTTGATAGCGGGTATGGCAGTTATGGCCATAAGTTTGCTGCTTTTGTGAACTGTTATTGGATCATTTCGGGCATACCCGCCAGCGTGGGCGTTCACCGGTCAGAGTCGTAAACGCATCCCATTTAAAACAGCGGCGAGATCTTGTGTGGAACCTGGTATAATAGCACAATCCTAAACGATTCGGATCATATTGTGCGGGCAGGCTTTACGGCAATAACCGCAAAGAATACATTTGCTGTGCTCAATAGAAGCCCTTTGAGTATCCATACTCATGGCCCCGTGTTCACATGCCTCCAGGCAACTGCCACAGCCGGTGCAGAAGCCGATAACATACATCCTTTTGTCGTTACGTGCACTTTGCAATTCCTCTTCGCTGACCACTTCATTGTGATAAACTTTCAAATTCACCATGAGCTCCTGTTCTGTCAGCATGCCTATGGCTACCGCGTGAAGGAAGGGGAAATCAAACGCATAGCGCAGACTGGAAACAAGGTCTTTGTATAGATGCCCACCGGCTAAAGGCTTCATTGCATACATTCCAATACCTTTTAGAAATGTTTTTTTTAATACATCCGCCGGATTTTTTTTATGCTCATTCACAAGGCCAAAGTTAAGCTTATTATAAATCGGGTGAATAACGTCTATTTCCGGCCACTCGCTAACCTGATCCACGATATCGAGATTATGGGTAGAAAGGCCTGCTGCTCTGATGACACCGCTTTTTTTCAGATTCAGCAAACACTGCCAGGCGCCCTGTCTGCGCTCCAAATCTTCTTCATTTTTCACAGCATGCATCAGGAAAATTTCAACACTGCGTCCCAATTTAGCCTGTGCTTCTTCAACCGCTGTTGCCATATCCTCATATTTGCTGACTGCCGACTTGCTGGCAATGATCACGTCATTCTCAAAACCTTGAAGCGCCTGGGAGATGTGGCCGTATGTGCCGTATAGCTGAGCAGTATCCAAAAAATTGATTCCTGCTTCCAGTCCTTTGCGAATTACAACACTGCCGACTTCTGCGGTAATATCTCTTTGCAGCGGCCCCATGATTAATGTTCCGAAGACAAGCTGTGAAACCTGCAAGCCGGTTTTGCCCAACTCCACATATTCCATTGTTAGCCCTCCTGGCAGATAAAGATCAGGAACTACGGTTGGCAATATATCTGCCGATGGGGCAATGTTATCAAAAAATACGGTAGTTCGTCAAACTGCAAAATGGCTCTATCATATTTGTCTCTCTTGGCGCTCTATTTTTGAAAGGTACGTTAAACACTGGCCCGTTAGGGGTCGGAAAGGGATAAATATTTCATGACCCGCTTAGCTGTGGTATAATGCGTACGCTATCGTATGAGTTATAGCGTAGGTTTGTTACACACATACCCTTGGCTCAACATCATAGCTGTGGAATCAGGACACCTCTGATTTATATATTCAAGATTACGCACAAAACCAAGCTGCTGTTGTGCGGAGCAGCAACCAATGATGAAACACGAGTAGGGGATAGGACTCATGCCAGGCAGGATCTCTATTGAGCCATCGCATACTATCGGGATAATCGGGGGCGGGCAGCTGGGCAAGATGATGACCGTAGCGGCCAAGCAGATGGGTTTTGAAGTGGTCATACTTGATCCCACGCCCGGAAGCCCGGCCGGGCAGGTTGCAGATAACCAGGTTGTGGCTGAATTTGACGATACCGAAGCGATCAGACTTTTAGCTGAAAAAGTTTCTGTGCTAACCTATGAGTTTGAACATATTGACAGCCAAATATTGATCTCTCTTGAGAACGAAGGGTACAAAATATATCCGACCCCTCGCTCACTGCAAATCATTCAGAATAAACTTTTACAGAAAGAAGCGTTGGTAAAAGCAGGCATTCTGGTGCCACCGTTTAAAAGTGTATCGACGAAAGAAGAATTAAAGGCAGCAGGGCAGGAACTTGGTTTTCCTTTGATCTTGAAATCATTGTTTGGTGGTTATGACGGTAAGGGTAACTGGAAGGCAGATAATCTTCAAGAAGCCGAAGTGATATATGCAGAACTTGATAGCCCGGAGCTCATGGTTGAGCAATTTGTTCATTTCGAAAAGGAAATATCAATAATTATTGCCCGGGGAATAAATGGGGAAGTCAGGGTATATCCTTTGTCCGAGAATGAACACATGGATCATATATTGCACAGATGTGTTGTTCCGGCTCGTGTATCCGAAGAAGTGATGGAAAAAGCAAGCGATGCTGCCGGTAAGGTGATGTCAGTTTTTACCGGAGTGGGTATATTTTGCGTGGAGATGTTTCTGAACAGAGGTAACAGCATTTTGGTTAATGAAGTAGCTCCGCGGCCACATAACTCGGGTCATTACACTATTGAAGCATGCTCTGTCTCACAATTTGAGCAACATGTCAGGGCTATAACCGGCTTACCACTTGGAGACACAACCTTGATTAACCCCGCAATTATGGTAAACTTATTAGGCGAAGAAGATTTTCGCGGGCCGGCAGTATTGATTGGGGTAGACAAGGCCCTTTCATTGCCTGGCCTTCATCTTCACTTCTACGGTAAAAAAAAGACGGCCCCTTTCAGAAAAATGGGGCATTTTACTGTGGTTAACCAGGATCTGAACATGGCGTTGGACTTTGCCGATAAGGCGGAGGAATATTTAAAGGTTATATCTCGGGAGGCTGATTAAGCTGATGTCCGAAAAGCCAGTTGTTAGCATCGTTATGGGCAGCAATTCAGATTTAACGGTAATGAAGTCTGCCGCATTAATGTTGGAAGAATTTAATGTTCCTTATGAAATGACAATAGTTTCTGCGCATAGGACACCGGAAAGGCTGTATAATTATGCGAAGGGAGCCTCAGCCAGAGGATTGAAGGTGATCATTGCCGGAGCAGGTGGTTCTGCTCATCTCCCGGGAATGACTGCTTCTTTGACCGAACTTCCGGTTATAGGCGTTCCCGTGGAAACTGGTTCTCTGTGTGGAATGGACGCGCTTTACTCTATCGTTCAGATGCCCCCGGGCGTACCGGTAGCCGTTGTAGCGATAGACGGAGCAAAAAATGCCGGCTTACTGGCCGTGCAAATCTTGGCCGTGTCGGATTCTGATTTGAAACAGAAAATAGTTGCCTATAAAGAAAGAATGAATGAAGAAGTAATCTGCAAGGCCGAAGTACTTGAAGGAAAAGGAAGTGCTGGCTTTATTCCATGATGGCGCAAAACCATGAAGGTACATAGCTCAAGGGTATTTCTGGATCTTTATGTTTTTTGATGTGGCCTAGGGCAAAAATCTGTTTAGAAAAAAGGGAGTTCTTCGATTGGAAGCCTTACTCTTTAGGGAAAGCCAGTCTGGGGCAGTAGTTAGTCTGGCACCTGGTCGAGTGGTTTTGTTTTGCCAGATTGCCAGGAGTAACAGGCTTGCTGCTAGTGAGATGGGCCGTGTAGGGGGAGAGTTTTTTTATAATTCGGGTGGACGGCAGGGAGCTTATAAATCTTGTCCTTGATGAGATGGAAGGATCCTGGAAATATACCATAGGGAAGTTGATAAATTGAGAGAAGCCTGCGGAGTATTTGGTATTTACTGTCGCGATGAAGAGGTGGCACAACTTACTTACTACGGGCTTTATGCCCTTCAGCACCGGGGTGAAGAAAGTGCTGGCATTGCTATCGCTGACGGCGAAAAGGTAGTAGTTGAAAAAGGAATGGGTTTGGTATCTGATGTTTTTCAGAACAAAGAAAAACTCACTAAACTCAAAGGGCATATTGCCTGCGGCCATGTAAGGTATTCCACTACCAGCGCCAGTGAAATAATGCATGCGCAGCCATTGGTAGTTCGATATTATGGGGGTTTCTTAGCCGTCAGCCACAATGGTAATTTGACTAACTGCAAAGAGTTAAGGGACAAGCTTGAGGGTAACGGGTCCATTTTTCAGACTACTTCAGATAGCGAAATGATTGCCCATTTGGTAGCTATTTCCGGAAAAAAAGAACTTACAAGTTCACTGAAATTCGCGGCTGAACAATTAAAAGGTGGTTTCGCATTTGTTCTTATGACCGAAAAAAGCCTGATTGGGCTCAGGGATCCCTGGGGGATCAGACCTCTCTCCATCGGGGCACTAAATGGCGGTTTTGTTTTGGCTTCGGAAACATGTGCTTTTGATGCTGTCGGGGCCGAATTTATCAGGGAGGTTAATCCGGGAGAACTGGTAGTCATTGACGAGGATGGACTGTTCAGTGAGCAACTGGTGTCAACTAGCGGTGAGAAATTCTGTATTTTTGAATTTATTTATTTTGCCCGACCGGACAGTCAGCATTTGGGCAAGAACGTTCACCTGGTGCGAAAAGAGTTTGGCAGAATTTTAGCCAGGGAACACAGATTAACGGCTGATCTAGTGACAGGAGTTCCCGATTCTTCGTTGTCTACCGCACCGGGAGTAGCAGAGGAGTTGAACTTACCGTATGAGACCGCTTTCGTAAAAAACCGTTATGTGGGCAGAACTTTTATTCAGCCGGAACAAAATGATCGCACACTAGGAGTCAGGCTCAAACTTAATCCAATGAACACCCTGGTTGCGGGGAAAAAAGTAATCATGGTGGACGATTCGATAGTTCGCGGCACCACTTCTATGCGGATTGTGGATAAGTTAAAAAAAGCAGGAGCAACGGAAGTCTATGTCCTGATCAGCTCTCCGCGTGTAACTCATCCTTGTTTTTATGGTATAGACACTGCGTCCAAAGACTTGATTGGAGCTAAAATGGATGTTCCTGCCATTGCCAAGGCCATTGGCGCCGATTATCTTGGTTACTTAAGCAAAGAAGGGATGCTGGGGGCTACAGGTCTTGGCAAAGATCGTTTTTGTACTGCTTGTTTTGATGGGTGTTACCCGGATAAAGCCAACCCGGAACAACTAATTAGACTCTGTGGTGAAAACTCGAAGTGCGGGGCAGCCCAATCGTTGTAGGTTTAACGCCTTTAGTAACGCCTCTACTTTTGCGAGATAATTTGAACATGACGGAATCAGCCCAAAAATGTGTATGTTAAGGTAAGTAGTCTGAGCAGCCGGAGGACAATTGAATAAGTAATAAAAAGGACGCAGATATGCTGGGATGCGCACCAGCGGTGCGTCCTTATTGTTTATTAAATGCTGGTTAAACTACCGGCCTATTCGGGCAGATCTAAAAAGGGGGCATAAAGATGATCTTGATGGTTGATAACTACGATTCTTTTACCTATATTCTTGTCCAGTATTTTCGAAAGCTGGGTGTGGAGATGGCGGTATACCGTAACGATGCGATCACCATAAGTGAAATTGAAGAGATGGCACCCAAAGCGATTATCATTTCACCTGGGCCTGGCAACCCCGATGGAGCCGGGATCACCCTTTCAGTAATATCTCATTTTGCCGGCAGATTACCGCTGCTCGGCGTTTGTTTGGGGCACCAGGCTATCGGCCAGGCCTTCGGCGGCAAAGTAGTGCGCGCACGTCGCTTGATGCACGGGAAAACTTCTCTGATCCATCACGATGGGAGAGGGTTGTTTTCAAACATGCCGCAGCCTTTTACGGCTACTCGCTACCATTCACTGATACTTGATCCAGAGTTGCTTCCTGGCTGCATGACAGTTTCAGCATGGACGGACCAGAAGGAAATCATGGGTGTTCGCCACCGCACACTCCCCGTGGAAGGAGTTCAGTTCCACCCTGAGTCTATCTTGACCCAGGAAGGGTTGCGTCTGATAAACAATTTCCTTTTCAACTACCGGATTATCTATCCTGCCGAAAGGAGCATGGAATCATGCAACCTTTAATTGAACGACTGCCTTTTTTCCTTCATGGGCCGGATGTTTTTGAAGCACTGGACAATGGCAATACCGCCTGTTATCTGGATAGTGGCATAGCTCATGAGAATCTGAGCCGCTACTCGTTTGTCGGGGTTGATCCCTTCATGCGGTTTTCAACATCTGGTACAAGCTGCTGTATCAGTGAAAGGGGAGGCAAAACTCGCTATGTAAAGGGCAGCCCTTTTGCGGAGCTGGCGCGGTTGGTTGAATCTTATAGTGGTAATGGTCCTTCACCTTTTCCCCTTTCAACAGGTGGAGCTGTTGGCTATTTTTCTTACGATCTGGGGCGCTTGTTAGAACGGCTACCGAACCGGACAGAAGATGATCTGCTGTTGCCCGAATGCAACTTCGCTTTCTTTGATGGAGGAGTAGTTTTAGATCATATTGCAGGATGTGCCTACCTGGTTTCAACGGGTTTGCCTTTTACCGGTGAAGCAGGCAGGCGACATGCTGGAGAAAAGATGTCCCATTGGCGGTCTCTATTAGAAGCAAACGCATTCAAAACAGCGGCATCAACTGAGCGGCAGGAACGCCGCCGGGGCAACCATCTTCAGAGCAACTTCACCAAGGATGCATACTGCCGTTCTGTGGAGCAGGCTCTTGAATACATTGCCGCCGGTGACATCTATCAGGTTAACCTTTCCCAACGTTTTACGGCACAACTGGAAACGGAACCGTGGGAACTTTATCGTCGTTTGAGGTATCTCAACCCTGCTCCTTTTGCGTCCTTCCTGCGGTTCCCGGAAGTGACGATAGCCTGTTCATCACCGGAACGTTTTTTGCTGGTAGAAGGAGACCGGGTAGAAACACGTCCTATTAAGGGTACCCGGCCGCGAGGCCATACTCCGAAGGAAGATGCTGCTTTGAGGGAAGAACTAGCCACTAGTGAAAAGGATCGCGCTGAGCTGGTAATGATCGTGGACTTGGAACGTAACGACCTGGGTCGGGTTTGTCAGACAGGTTCGGTGGAGGTAACTGAACTATTTTGTTTAGAAACCTATGCTACGGTTTACCACCTTGTTTCAACCGTTACTGGGCGTTTGCCTTCCAGTAAAAACGTTTTTGATCTCCTGCCAAATGTATTTCCTGGGGGTTCCATTACCGGTGCTCCCAAAATCCGCGCTATGGAAATTATAGAGGAATTAGAGCCGGTGCGACGTAATATATATACGGGTTCTTTGGGCTATATCGATTTTGCCGGCCGGGCCGATCTGAATATAGTAATCCGCACTTTTGTGATTAAAGGGAATCGGGTTTATTTTCAAGTGGGTGGCGGCATCGTGGCCGATTCGCAACCGGAAATGGAATATCAGGAGACTCTGCATAAGGCCAGGGCATTGTTGGGCGCGTTGGGCGTCATGGAAGGGTCATGAAATGAAAGATTTAGTTTGTTCGTTAAACGGTGTTTTGTTGCCTTTTTCTGAAGCGGCGCTATCCGTCGATGACGGAGGGCTGCTCTACGGCGATGGTCTTTTTGAAACACTGCGCATTTACGGAAACCGGCCTTTTTCCCTGGCACAGCACCTACAAAGGCTAGAAACTGGGGCCGCTTTTCTGGAAATACCTCTACCTGACCGGCGGGAGTTGATTTCTGCGGTGGAACAGGTAATTCGTGCCAATAATGTACAGGAAGGTTCGATGCGGATCACTCTAACCGGCGGAAGGGGTCGCAACCTTCTCTGGCCCCGTTTGTCGGAGCAAGGTGGCACTATTCTCATCACTATTCGGCACAGCGTTCCCTATCCGGATCATCTTTACAGCCGGGGCAGCCGGGCAGTGCTGGTCAGTTTTCCTCGCAACGAAGCCTCGCCGTTGACAAAAATTAAATCATTAAATTTCCTGGAAAATATTTTGGGGAAAAGGGAAGCTGTGCAGCAGGGAGTCGATGAAGGAATTTTTATCAATACAAAGGGTGAGCTTTGCGAAGGCACTACCAGCAACATCTTTTTATATGATGGAAAGACGCTGATGACCCCTTTGATTAGCTGTGGAATATTGCCAGGCATTACCCGAAGTGCAGTGTTGCAACTGACTCGGGAAACTACTGGAATTCCTGTAGAAGAGAGGGTTCTTTACCCTGAAGATTTGGAAAAAGCCGAAGAAGTATTTCTTACTGCCTCAATAATGGAAATCATGCCGCTGGTCGAGGTTGAGGGAAAAAAAATTAGCAATGGAGTCCCCGGCCCCCTGTCAAAAATGCTCCTGATGAATTACCGCCGCCAGGCCAGCTCCAGTGATTTAGGGGCACGATAGAAATTATTGAGCAAGAGCAAACATGACGACACAGCTTGGATATACCAAAAGCAATCAGAGTGGTGATACACGTTTTAATAATTTAGTGATTCATCTGGCCCATTCGCACATGATGGTGGGGAAATTAGGAACTAACCGAGCATCTCGAAAATTCCGGAGTAATACTGAAGTCCGGGTGTGGCGGAGATTGCGGTGGGCGATCTGTACTGCACGTGAGTTATTGACCCATGTGAAAAATTATCGTATACTAAACGTGAAAACTTGACGGGATGAGCAATGATCATAATAATTTAGAAGAAGGCGAGTTAACAGCTTTGCTCGAATGTATCCCCGGCGGTAATGGCTGAGAAAGGGCAGCAATTCCGTTAAAATATCGCAAATAAAAGTGGTTAAAGTGGATCACTTGGAATATTTTGAAATGGGAAATTGTGACACGATAGCATTAAAGATATTACCATAATAGGTAAACACTTGGTCTCAGTTTTCGCTTTTGGCTATGCCCATAAATGCTAGTAATGCAAATTTTTTGTTGTATGAAGAAGTGATGTGTGGTTCCGAGCATAATATTTTCCCCTGAAGCCTGTGTTCCTGTTTTTCCAGACACGTATTTGCAGCCTCTATGATGCATGGCATTTTTCTTTGAGTAATCGCCTGGAAAGATCAGCGTGCGTTTCAGCGCCAGATGCTCTAATCACTTTACAAATGTAAAGTGATTATGATTTCCTCAAAAAAAATAAAAAACGAAAGGGGCAAAAAAACATGCAAGAAAAAGCAGTTTGGATTAACTTCGAGACCATGGAAAACTTTATGGTGGATGTTTTCAAGGGAATGGGAGTGCCGGAAGATGAAGCAAAAATATGTGCGGATGTTCTAATTGAATCTGACAAAAGGGGAATTGATTCTCACGGTATTGGCCGCTTAAAAACCATCTATTACGACAGGCTAAAAGATGGAATACAA
Organism: Candidatus Limnocylindrales bacterium; assembly: GCA_035478055.1. GTDB lineage: Bacteria > Bacillota > Dethiobacteria > DTU022 > DTU022 > DATIKA01. The sequence continues at coordinate 16,156 of DATIKA010000058.1, forward strand.
TTTGCTAAAACCGAATTTGAGGTAGTAAAAGAGGGGCCCACCACAGCAGTTGTTGATGGACATCATGGTATGGGTATGGTTATTGCTCAAAAATCAATGGGTATGGCAATCGAAAAAGCGAAGAAATATGGGATGGGGATGGTTGCAGTTAAAAATTCCACCCATTATGGTATTGCAGGCTACTATGTAATGATGGCAGCAAAAGCAGGTATGATTGGCATTACCGGCACAAATGCCAGGCCTTCAATAGCTCCGACTTTTGGCATTGAAAATATGCTTGGTACAAATCCGATTACCTTTGGTCTTCCCACAGATGAAGACTTCCCCTTTGTTCTGGATTGTGCAACTTCTGTTTCACAAAGGGGAAAAATAGAGGTTTATGCCAGAGAAAATAAAAAAATGCCCGAAGGTTGGGTGATTGACAGGGAAGGAAATAGCTGCACCGATGCAAACCAGGCATTGATAGATCTTACTAAAGGGACAGCCGCTCTTACCCCATTGGGGGGAATTGGTGAAGAGACGGGCGGTTACAAGGGATACGGGTATGCAACCGTGGTGGAAATATTATCGGCCGCCCTGCAGGGCGGATATTACCTGAAGATGCTTCTTGGCATAGAAAATGGGAAAAAAGTCCCCTATCGTCTGGGACACTTTTTTATCGCCATTGACATTTCACATTTTATTGATGTCGAGGATTTTAAAAAGACTTCCGGGAATATATTAAGAGATTTACGTGCTTCCGATAAGGCCCCGGGTCAAAACCGCATCTACACCGCCGGAGAAAAAGAATATCTGGCATGGCTGGAGAGAAAAGATAAAGGTGTCCCTGTAGGGGAGGTTCTGCAGAAAGAAATGAAAATCATGCAGCAGGAGCTGGGCCTTAATCAGTACAAGTTTTCTTTCTAGTTGCTTGCATTTAACAGCCATGTATTGGTTGAATATTTGTCAATTGTAGGAATAATAAGCTATAATTGCCATAACATCGAGATTCCACGGCCTATGTTATGGCAATTTATCACAAACTCTGTGCATTCAAATAGGATAAGTCTACGGCTATATGTAAAACATGGACTTGTTCCTGCTGAAGTTTGGTTTGCTGCTAGTCAGCCGTAGCAGGTACTCAGCAAAACTGCATAAAAAACATGAGATAGTAGGCGAATTGCAGATAGTTAGACTTCCTGCCGCGGAAAAATTAGCCCACTGGTGTAGTTTTTTACTTTTAGTCAATAGTGTCTCGTAAAAACATGTGAAAAAATATTCTATTGGCTGTTCGGGGTTGATCCCTGTTATTACTATGAATGTTCTATTGTCTGTTGCATTTTAAGTACAAAAGGGAGGGGCAAAAGTGTATGATGTAATCGTTATAGGAGCGGGTATAATCGGGACCTTTGTGGCAAGAGAGCTTTCCAGGTACAATCTAAGAATTGGGATAGTAGAAAAAACCAACGATGTGGCAAACGGGACAACGAAGGCCAACAGTGCAATAATACACTGTGGATATGATGCGATGCCGGGAACACTGAAGGCAAAATTTAATGTTCTTGGTAATCCCATGTTTGATCAGGTTTGCAAAGAATTAGATGTGCCTTTTAAAAGGGTTGGTTCATTGGTAGTGGCTTTTGCAGAGGAAGAGCTAAAAACTCTAGAGGATTTGTACAACAGAGGCCTTACCAATGGTATAAAAACTCTGAAACTTTTAACCGCAGAGGAAACAAAAAAGCTGGAGCCAAATCTTAATGATACCGTCCAGGGCGCACTATATGCGCCGGATTGTGGAATAATAGGGCCTTTCGAGTTAGCCATAGCTTTGGCTGAAAATGCTATAGAAAACGGGGCAACCCTGTTATTGAACCAAGAGGTTACTGGAATAGAACAAAATGAAGATGGTTTTAAGGTAATAACCCAGGATCGTGAAATGCAGACCAAGTATGTTGTTAACTGTGCCGGAGTATTTGCTGATCAAATATATAATATGGTTACCCCAGCTGATTTCAAAATAACTCCCAGGCGAGGGCAGTATTTTGTCCTGGATAAAACAGCGGGAAGTCTTTGTAGTATGCCTATATTCCAGTGTCCCAATGAATTGGGTAAAGGTATTTTAATACTTCCCACAGTTCACGGAAACATCCTGGTAGGGCCTGATGCAAAAGACATAGAAGATAAAACAGACCTCAGCACTGAAAGAGAAAGGCTTGAGTATATAAGAGAAACTGCAAGAAAAACTTCTGACAAAATACCCTTCGAGGCAATTATAACCTCATTTGCAGGATTGAGGGCTACACCAAGCAACGGCGATTTTATCATAGGCGAATCTGATAAAGTAAAAGGCTTTATAAACGTGGCAGGAATAGAATCACCGGGATTATCAGCTTCTCCGGCCATTGCTGCTTATGTAGTTGAAATAATTAAAGAGATAGCGGGAGGATTGGAGAAAAACGTGAATTTTAATCCTCACCGGAGAGAGTATATTATTTTCAGCGAATTAAGCTCTGCTGAAAAATCTGCACTGATTAAAAAAGATCCCAGATACGGCAGAGTTGTGTGCAGATGTGAGCAGGTGACAGAAGGAGAAATCGTAGATGTAATACACAGAAAAGCCGGTGCAACCACAGTAGACGGTGTAAAAAGAAGGGCAAGACCAGGAATGGGGCGTTGTCAGGGAGGTTTCTGCAGCCCGCGGGTGATAGAAGTATTGGCTAGGGAACTGGACGTAGACATGTCAGACATTGTAAAGGATTCCATAAAATCCAAAATTCTAACCGGCGTAACAAAATTGTTGTAAGGTGGGAGGGATGGCAATGGCGGATTATGATATTGTCGTAGTAGGCGGGGGGCCTGCAGGACTTGCAGCAGCTATCGAAGCAAAAAAGAATGGTATCGACAATTTACTATTATTAGAACGGGAAAATGAATTGGGCGGTATACTGCAACAGTGTATACACTACGGTTTCGGCTTGCACTTATTTAATGAAGAGTTGACAGGCCCTGAATATGCGGAGAGGTTTATTAACGAACTAAAAGACCTTGGTATAGAATACAAAACAGATTCAATGGTGCTGGACATATCCCCCAACAAGGAAGTTTCATATATTAATACCATTGACGGATTTAAAACAATCACTGCAAAGGCAGTTATTTTAGCCATGGGCTGCAGAGAAAACACAAGGGGTGCCGTAGGAATTCCCGGTTCAAGACCCTCGGGAGTTTTCACAGCCGGGACAGCACAAAGATTCGTTAATATTGAAGGCTATATGATTGGCAAAAAAGTAGTCATCATGGGAACCGGAGACGTAGGACTCATTATGGCGCGAAGGCTTGCTTTGGAAGGCGCTGAAGTAAAAGCAGTTATGGCCCGAAAACCTTATCCGGGAGGCCTCATGAGAAATGTAGTTCAGTGCCTGCATGACTACGATATTCCCTTATTATTGTGTCACACCATAACCAGTATTGCAGGTAAAGATCGCATAGAAGGGGTCACGGTGGTAAAGCTTGATGAAACAGGTGCAATAATACCTGGTACCGAAGAGTTCATGGAATGTGATACTCTGCTGTTGTCTGTGGGATTAATACCTGAAAATGAGCTTTCCATAAAAGCCGGCGTGGAGATGGATAGGGGATCAAAAGGCCCCAAGGTAAACGAGTCGAGGGAAACCAGTGTCGAAGGGATATTCGCCTGTGGAAACGTACTTCATGTCCATGACATTGCCGACTACGTTACAGAAGAAAGCTATATTGCAGGCAAAGCAGCAGCAGATTATGTCAAGGGTCACAAAAAGAGTTCTGACTCGGTGATTAAAGTGAAGCCGGGCAGTGGCGTGGGATATATCTTGCCCCACACCATCAACCTGAGAAAAATTAATGACAACATAGAACTATTCTTCAGAGTAAATAAGCTCTATAAAGATGTAAGGCTGCTAGTAAAAATAAATGGAAACATCATAAAAACCAAAAAAAAGAAGCGCGTTTACCCCGGGGAAATGGAGACTTTTAAAATAAAGGCAGAAACTCTAAAAGCAAACGATGCATCTGTTA
>DATIKA010000059.1:0-6159 GCA_035478055.1 Candidatus Limnocylindrales bacterium
AGGGCACATCGCGGCAAGCATGTCTTTGAGGATCGGGTAGTTTCTTTTGGAAAGAAGTCCTGTCAATATTTCAAGTGTCATAATACAAACCTCCTGGTGTTAATCTAGTCTTGAAGGTGCAAAGAGCGAAATTGCCGTGACTCCCGTCATCGAGAAAGCACGGCAAAACCCCCACAAGACCTTAAATTCCCAGGAGGAAATTTAAGAGAACAAGGGCGTTTTACTGCGAACATCGACGCTGGAAGGCATCAACACAAAACTGTTCCTCTGCCAAAACGGCGTTGCTACTAGAATGTGCGATTTACTACTAGGGTCCGCGTCCACAGTATCACCCCCTTCGTCTCAAAGAGGGTACCACTAAAAAAACATTTTGTCAAAGTATGTTTTCGGTTGATCGTGTCAAGACACTGTAGGTTTTTTGAAGAACATCGATACGCTCAAACTACTCCTTGTTCATTCAATCCTTTTAAAGCCATCCGGGTCAAGTTATTAACTCCGTGGAAAAGTGGAACGTTGTGTAGATATTCCTTGCCGTGCAGTCTTTTTTGCTGTAAGCACTGCAACTCCTTTTGGATTTCTTCTTTGATCTCGACGATGAGGGAACCTTGGTGCAGTGAAGCCAAATAATGGTCGCTGACTGATTCACAATTTGCTCCAACAGCGCGCATCGAGGCCATATTTTCCGCACCGCGCACACTCCACGCCATTCAGCAAATATGGCATACGTCTACCAAACCTGGTCCAGGTTCAGTCACTCATCGCGTCAAACCAGGGAATCAACAGTACAGCGGCAACATTATCGAACGTCATAATCAGACCAACCGCTGTGTCGGTAAAGGGCAAATGAATTAAAAGCCGTTCCAGGATCTGCGGAACTTAAGCATTATAGATAGTCCAGGTCAGGGTGATGATCATAAATCGAAGGCCGAGGGAAAATATCCTTGCATAGCTAAACGATTTCATCTAAAGTTCTCGCTTAAACTCTATTTATAAATCCTGGGGATGATCAGTAATAATCGCATCAATGGCCCCCTGAATCAACATTTTCATGAACCGGGTTTCATTAACTGTCCAGGCATAGATGGCCAGGTTGTTCTGTTTCAAACCGAGCACAATTTCCGGTTTTAGACCGTAATATAACGGGTGGACGGAGTAGCATCCGAGAGACATGGCGTAGTTCCAGGGTTTATAAAGATCGGCCACTTAGAGTATACGGGTTTGAATCTCGGGGTTAACATCATGGCAGGTCACCAGGCTGTCTGTAGTGATTAAATGAAGATACTGCCACTCTATTTTCAAGCCTTCTCTCAACAACCAGTTTTAACACAGCCTGTTCAATGCCGGGATAAATGACTACATCGCTCTTGATCTCGATATTGAAGTGCAGGTTGCTTCCCTGGAACTCATCTAGTACATCATCCATTGTCGGTATCTTCACCCCGCGGAATTCAGGTGAAAACCAGCCTCCGGCATCTAGCGCTTGTAACTCGGCCATAGTAAATCGTTCGACCATGCTTTTGCCATTGGTGGTGCGGTCGATCTTTTCATCGTGGATAATGACCAGTTTCTTGTCCTTGCTCATCTGAACATCGAATTCCAAGCCATCGACACCCAGTTCCACTGCTTTTTTGAAAGCTGCCATCGTGTTTTCCGGAGCCAGTTAACTGGGTCTCCTGTGAGCGATATTAAGTGTACGGGCCACCTGTGAACAGCCTCCTGGCAAATAAATGCAGAACCGAATCCATATGTACGGCAAACAAACGGAAAGGAACCATACAGCCCAGCATTCGGTATACAGCATACCCACTGGGTCAAGGTTCCTTTCGTTGTTCTACGCCCAATATTCTTTTCGCCCCGGCATGGCTTTTATCGTTTTCTTATTGCGTCAGTGCTACAGCCATCATCACAGCACCACTGACAGTGAAGAAAGCACCGGGGTAGATCATGGCAATGTTCTGACTGCTGCTAGCTCAGAACACTGCCACCACAATAGACCGTTATGATTTCGTTTTCATACCGGCAATTTTACGGACAAGCTCTTTTTTAGACTCAATATCGTACTGAGCAGTAATCGCGATCTGCTCCATAATTGGCGATCCGCCCCCGTGATAAGCACCATAGGACATCGAACCGGTAGAACTGGATAGGGCAAAATCAATATAGCCCAGCCAGAACTTCACCTGCTCTTCGATGGGTATCTTCGGATTGCGTGAGATATATTTCTCGAGCAACGCTTTGGTTTCAGGGTTAGTTAAGTCCTTTTCATAAGGAAAAGTAGCAGGAATACCACCGGCAATGTTACAGAGAATTTCCTGCTCATGAAAAACAGCTTCGCCTGTTAAGCAACGCCCAACATTACAATAGATCGAATTGGGAATACAGCTGCCAGGGCCGAAAGGAACAAGCCCTACTCCGGGCATGTAGATTTCCGACTTGCCCATTGAAGACGCCGTATAGCCAGCGGCATAGCCGAGCTCGCCAGTCATGATCAATTCCGCCAACATTTCACGCACGTGCGGGGTTTTCTCGATACCGTTGATTTCTGCGGCAAGAGCAGCCATGCCGATTACAAAGTCAAGCATTGCCGGCTTACACCCGGAATAGGAGTGGCGATGAAATAGGGCGAATAACAACGCCGCGGCCCCGCCATACAATGTCTCTCCGCATAAGAAGACCCGATCCCATGGTACAAAACAATCATCAAAAATTACATAAGAGTCCGTATAACCGTACTCAATTCCTCTTTGATAGTGATCGCGCTTGCGTGGATTGTGAAAATGAACGACCTGTTTAACGCCTTCGTGGTCCCCGGGAACAGCGAAGCTTATGGCATAAGCTTCTTCACCCTGTTTGAGTGCCCGGGTTGGCACAACCAGGATTTCATCGGCTATCGATGCCTCAGAGATGTGCACTTTGGATCCGCGTATTATGACACCGTCACTGCGTTCTTCAACTACACGCACGTACATATCAGGGTCAGTCTGTTCCGAAGGGCGCTTGAGGCGCTCTCCCTTGACATCGGTCTGGGCACAGCAACCGACCAGATCCTCTTTCTGAAAACGCTCCAACCACTTCAACCAATTATCGTAATAAGTCGTTTTCGCTGAAGGCAGCTTCTGCACCTCGTAGGAAACCGCATTAATGGCGTTGGCCGCATCGATTCCCATGCAGCGCTGAATACATTGCCCTACCTTGTTGCACATGAATCTGGTCATATCCTGCTTCTTGTGCAAATCTTCAGTATTCTGGTGAATATGATTAAAACGGTTGATTATTTCCCCGGAAATGTGTGAAGTTGCCGTGCATAAATCTTTGCTGGCAGGATCCCAAGCTGCATCGAAGGTTAAACCCATTACGTTGATGGCTCCCTCCTGACGCTCATCCAACCGGTCAATTTTTTCTCCGTTCGAATAAAGGTTACGGTTCATTTTTCCTAACTGCGTGCGATACTGTTCTCTCGTTCTCATTAGAAATCTCCTCTCTTTTCATCCTTCTAAACCGCTGAACACCATCAAAGAGCAAGGGACACAAAAGTTAGTCCACCTGGAAAAATGATTCATCAAACTCTGGTTTATCCTGATAACGAGCCATGAAAAAGCCAGGCAAGGAATCGATCTGGGCAAACAGAGCGGAATCGGCTTTAATGCCGGCTTTATTGAGAGCGTCCACCACATCTTGCGGATCGGGCGGACACCCTTTGGCAGCATACATCTTTTGTATAGCCGGATGGTTTTTGTTTTTCTTATACATACACTGCCCCACTAAAATGGTTGATTTCATACCTGGCGCCGGCTCCATTGTTTTGCCGGTCAACACCTCTACATCATCCCACCGTTCACCCTGCCAGGCTTGCCGAATAACCGTCAATATCAGCCCGTTCAACCCCGAACAGTAGGTACACATGGTGTCATCGAATTTGCGGTAGAAAACTCCCTCGAGCCCCTGCTTGGCCAGAGGTACAGGCATTTCTCCGTTCACGGTGCTGCTGTATTCAAAATCATACTCATGATAGACGGCCACGTCTTCGATTTTCTCACCCACTATTTCAATATCGGATAGGTCAATCGGTCGGTTACGGGTTTTCGCCGCCCAGGCCAGGTGCGGCACATCAACCGGTTCATATCCCAAAATCTTGGCCCCTACCATGTCGGCTGATAAAATATCGGCTGAAGCAACCAAAATATTGCTGCGCCTCATCCTACCGTCAAAACCGGGCCCACGCTCAAGAGTATAGATGCCGTCAATCAGGTTAAGAAGGGGTGGCATCCGATCGGCTAGTTTAGAAACATGGAAATGCAAATCCTTATCCGGGTTGGCGTTGTGGCATTTTTTACGGGAATTGATGTCAATTGTTCCCTTCAAATTTTTCAACCCCAAGCTTACCACAGTCTGATTGTGGGCTTTCATAACCGGGATATCAACCACAAAATCACTTTCCAGAATATCTTCGTTAAAATTTAAGGTGATACCATCACCCAGGTTTAATTTTACAAAAGGGCGCTCCATAATATTAATACATTTTATACCATAGCGTTGGCGCAGGTTTTCATAACCTAATGTCTTAAAGGCGTGGGCCGGAATTTCAGTTTTGTCTGGATCCGCAACGATACCTTCCCCAATAGTGATATTCTCAATACCGTGCTCTTTAAGAAGGACGACCACATCTTCGATGACTCGTGATGTTGTTAGAACTCCCCATTTAGGAAAAGTGCAGGCCATTGTCCAGAAGACAATATTTGGTTTTATAAAAACACGTGCATTTGAGGGCATCCGATCCAGACCGCCACAATCCAACACGGCTTTTTTAACTGATTCATAAGGTTTTTCATAGCGTACTATCGAAACACGGCTTCTATCCATATCCATAACCTTTAGATCATCTCCCCTTTTTTATTGGCTGTTTACCTTGCTAGGTGGTCTTCAAAGAGCATAAAAAACTTTTCCAACCGAGAAAGCCCTTCTACGAGGTTTTCCATGGAGCAAGCATAAGAAATACGGATATATCCTTCGGCACCCGGACCGAAATCGATACCCGGCGTAACCGCTACTTTTGCTTCTTCTAAAATCTTAAAAGCAAAGGTATAGGAATCATTGGTATATTTTTTTACATTGGCCAACATATAAAATGCGCCTTCAGGAGGAAACATCGGGGCGATACCCATCTTTTGCAAGGCATTGTACAGGTAAAGGCGCCGTTCATTGTAAGAGGCAAAGCGTTCTTCTAAAACTTGCCTATCTTCTTTCAGGGCAGCAATCCCCGCAGCCTGGATAAAAGCGCAGGCACAGATGAAAAGGTTTTGCTGTAATTTTTGCATATTCCGGATCAAAGCAGGCGGGGCTATAAGGTATCCCAACCGCCAGCCGGTCATAATGTTTCGCTTTGAAAAACCATTAATCACGATAGCGCGGTCAGTATATTCCAGAATCGAGTGATCGTGGCCAGTGTAGTTGATACCATGATAAACTTCATCCGCTATAATATAGGGACCAAGGGCAGCAAGTTCCTTTAAATCTTCACCATTTAAAACTGTCCCTGTGGGATTGGCCGGTGAATTGATCAGAATACCTTTAACCCGCGGATTAAGGCGCTTCTTGATTTCAGATGCCTTTAATTTAAAGCCTTCTTCTTCCAAAACGGGAACCATTAAGGGGTCTGCACAAAGATAACGAATGAAGTTAGGGTAACAGGCATAGTAAGGGTCTGACATGACCACCTGATCACCGTTATCAAAAAGCGCTGAAAAAGCAAGCAGCATAGCCGGTGAAGAGCCAGATGTGACAACAACCTGCTCCGGGTAGACAGTAACCCCATAAACACGATTATAGTAGCGGGCAATCTCTTCTCTCAATTCGAGTTTTCCCATACTGTGAGTATAACCAGTATCATTGTTCCGGATAGCTTCGACTGCAGCTTCTTTTATGGCAAAAGGAGTTTCCCCGGCTGGTTCCCCAAGTTCCAGATGAATGACGTTATGACCATTTTTTTCCATTCGTTGAGCCTGTTCCAAAACTTCCATGGCTAAGAACGGGGTTACCTGCTGCACTCTGAGCGGCATAATCTCATTTTCCCAAATTTGGGGCTGCTTCAATTCCATATCTTGTTCCCCCCTAAATATTATCCCCACCAAACCGAAACATAGCCGCTTTTTTAAACCTTCA
>DATIKA010000060.1:0-7393 GCA_035478055.1 Candidatus Limnocylindrales bacterium
GCTAAAACGAAGTTGATTCAACCTGGATCGGTTCTTATCTGTTATCGAAATTGCCTCCAAACTGGCCAAACCGGCTTCTCCATGGAGAAGCTTCTCCCAACACTGATAGGTCAAGTCAGAAGGGTTGCCTTCAGCGTCAGCATCAGTACACTCCATCGCCTGCATAAAAAAAACAATTCCGGCAGTTTCAAATACCGATCCTGATGGGCGAAGAAAAAGCTTATTTATAATCCATTGCTGACAGCTTCCTGCTAATAAATTACCTGACCCTGAGCTTTCACTGGAGAAAGGCTTCATTCTCCAAGAACCTTTGGCTTTTTCCCGCAACAGCTCTTTTTCGAGATTTTTGGAAGATTGTTCCGCAATAAATGTAGCACGTTGCCACTTCAAAAACAAGCAGTTGCTAAGCCAGCGCTCAACCAATTAACAAAGACTAAAAACCCAAATATGGTCGGGGATAACTGCCAAGTTGCATCCGGCAGGCAGCACAACACAGAGAAATTGCCATTCTGACCGGTTGGACAGGTCAGACCTGAGATCTGCGGTGCTAAGGAAACAGTCGTTTTGGATCAGTCAGTGCTCTTGACTTTCCCTGGCGCTGGCAGTACACCTCCAAGACCCATCCTAGCGGCAGCTTTCCAGAGCCCATTTGATCTCTTCCGTGACCTCCGATGCGGTTTCCTTTTTTAAGGCATTTTCTAAAACCGCTTTGCCTTTCGCCCCACCGATGCGGCCCAGAGCCCAGCCGGCATAAGCGCGCACCATCTCCTGCGAATCTTCCATGGCCCTGGCAAGCGAACCTATAGCCGTTTCATCCCCACTATTGCCGAGAGCAATAGCAGCGTTGCGCTGTAAAAATTTTTTCTCCCACATATACCCATAAAGGATTGGCTGTACTGTTTCCTGATAATAACGATTATCCATCAACAAAAGAGTAGTAAGGTCAAGCTTAGGGGCCATCTCAAGCAAAAAGGCGTCCGGCGTCAAATTCATCTGGAGTCTTTTCCGATTACGGGGGCATGCATCCTGGCACATATCGCAACCATAGATCCATGTGCCCATTTTTTCGCGAATTTCCCGCGGTATTCGTTCAGGAGCACCAGGGAAATTACCGGTGCCATAGGAGTTAAAAGCAATACATCGCAAAGGATCCATTTTAAAAGGCTCGTAAAGAGCTCCTGTAGGGCAGGCTTCAATGCAGCAACGGCAATCTTTAGGACACTCTGAAAGCGGCTCATGCACTTTGGCCGCAAGTTCACCGCTAACGGCCAATGTAGTGATAGCAACATAGCTGCCCTTGTCCGGCACATAAAGGAAAGTGTTGCGGCCGAAGCTGCCGAGACCGGCTCTTACTGCCGCCTGCCGCTCGGGCATGGCCGGCCTTGTTCCTACTTCCATGCCTTTACTTTCCAGAAAATTAATAAGCAAGCGGAGTCGGCTGCCAAAGATACGTTTCTTGCCCGTATAAAGTCGCGACTGATATGCTTTCCCAATTTTACCCAGTAATGCCGGCGGATAAGACTGTTTATAATAATCATAAATCAGCACTACCAAAGACTGCGCCGTAGGCAGAACAAATCGCGGGTCAGCTATATGCGAGAGCTGCAAAAGCCCATCGCTGATCCAGCTATAACCGCTATGCCTTTCTTCAAGAGCCTGCGTAAGCTGCGGAAATGGTTCCGCAGTGGTAAAACCGATATTGTCAAAACCAATATCAAGTGCATATTCCCTGATTTCCTGTTCCATCGTTCCGTCCCTTTCAGCGTACAGTCTTTGATAACAATTATCCTTAATCATACCGCAGATAGTGCAATGCCATTTTTCTTGACCCCCGCATTAAGAGTGCTTTCTTCGCCGTGCCGTATTCAAATCCTGCCGGAAAATAAACATATCAACCCTTCTGTTCGTTTTCACGGTATAACAGAACTGCAACCAAGGATATAACAGCGAAAAGCAAACAGGCTGAAAAGGCAAAACGGTATGCTGAGTAGGGGTAGATTCTTACACCTTCCAGGATCAGGCCTTCCCACCTGAGATCAAGCAAATATCCAACAAGCGGCTGAAGAATTGCCAAACCTAGAAAAGTCCCCACATTAACCGTGGCTGTTACCGAGCCCGTCAATTCAGAGGGGCTTGCTTCCCGCGCCATTGTAAAGGTCATAACTGTGGACGCCGCCCCGAGTCCGAGAAAAACGCTCAGGCCATAAAGGAAGCCCAGGGGAATTGGGCTGCCGGGCCAAGTAATAATTACCAGCCAAAAAAGGGCACTGCACAAGACCAGCACTATAGCAGGGCTCTTCCTGGAACCGATTCGATCAGATATCGAACCGACCAAGGGAGCACCTATCATGTACCCCAAAAAGGCTAAAATCATCAACACAGAAGCCTGTTCAGTATTGATACCATAGACATGCACCAGGTAAGATACACCCCAGGTACCTGAAAAAACGATAAAACCACCATAGATGCCCAAGTTAATCAAAAGCAGCATCCTGATGCGTCGGTTTGAAAGTACAGCCGAAGCCGCCCTGAACATAGACCGCAAAGCATCAACCGAAGACTCACCGGTTCGGTGAGTAAAATCAGCTGACTGATCATCAACATGTGGATCGCTGCGCACAACATACCAACAAACCATAGTGATAACAGCTGTAATTAGGCCAATCACAACGAAAGAGCTTCGCCAGCCGATCGTTTTAATCAACATGACCAATGGTGTAGCCGCCAGCAGCGCACCTCCGCCACTGATCAACAGAGCAAATCCAGACATGGTAGCGAATTCACTACTCCGAAACCAAGCGGCCTGGAACTTGAAAATATTTATTAAAACTACAGATCCACCAAACCCAATGATCATTCGCCCGAGGAAAATCGATCCGGTGCCAGGTGCCAGCCCGAAGATTATGGCCCCCGCTGCCATAGATAGCCCGGAGAAGAGAGCGATTTGCCGCGGTCCAAACCGATCAACCAATGTTCCGCCGGGTATCTGCATAATTAAATACATATAAGTGTAAGCGGCTGCGAGGTTGCCGAGCGCCGCCCCTGTTAATCCAAATTCAGCCGTAAGCCGATCTGCCATCACATTAAAGGAAACCCGGTGAAATATGGCTACAAGATGAATCAGGGTTAATAGAAACCACATCGGCCAGCGAACCCGTAGAAAAAAAGGAGACTGTACGCATTTGGAGTTATTGGCAGTACCCACTCAATCACACCACACGTTAGTTGATTAGGTCCTGGCGGGCAGGTAATATCTAATCCGGCGGCACCGCGCTAAACATGGCGGCCTGACGAGCTGCGCTTTTGGCCGCAATGACCGAGCTCAACTCGGCAATAATAATGCCAAGCAGAATCAACATGGCGCCGCTCAATTTGCGCACAGTAAAAAGCTCACCCCAAAAGAAATAAGAAAAAATACCTGCGAACACAGCTTCCAATGAAAGAATCAGGGCAACGTGAGCAGGCGGAGTGAAGCGCTGGGCTGTTGTTTGCGTTACAAAAGCGCCGATGGTGCAAAACAAAACTGCATACAAAATCGCCCCCCAGATCAGCGGGGGGTGAATAAACATGCCCGCTGTAGACTCAAAAAATAGAGCCATAACGGTACTGGCCAATCCGGTAAAAGCGATTTGAATCACAGCCAGAACTAGAGGATCCCGACGGGGGGCATGTAAAGCGATCGCGATGATGTGAGAAGCAAATAAAAAAGCACTGATGAGAGTGAGCATATCACCGAACCCAAGGCTGAAGGTATCGCCGACAGTTAGCAGATAAAGACCACAGGCAGCCAGCCCGCCACCAACAAACGCCGCCCACCCCGGAAACCGCTTGGTCACGAGATAATAGAGAAAAGGAACGATTACCACAGCGATGCCGGTAATAAAGCCTGATTTAGCCGGTGTAGTATAAAGCAACCCGACAGTTTGAAAACTAAATCCGGCAAAAAGGAAAAACCCGATCAGACAACCTGCCGCCAAATCCTGAGACGATGCTCTGGCTACTCTCTTCCAAAATAGTGGTGCCAGGAACAAAGTCGCTACTAAGAAACGAAGCCCAAGGTAAGTAAAGGGTGCTATAACCTCCAAAGCTTCCTTCATGATCACAAAATTAGATCCCCAGAATACAGCCACGAAGAAAAGGGAGATGTCAGCGGTAATCATTTTTCGGGTAACGCCGGTTTGCCCCATCATCAGCCTCTCTGCAAAAAAAATGATCCGGCCCACTTCACCCAAAACGGCAACCGGACCCTTAAATACTACCATATTTTTTCATCACGGAGAATATAAACAAACGCAGATCATTATAGCAATTCTGCCGTATTGCAGAGGTAGCACGCTCGGCCAGTCTGCTGACCCACACTATTCTTGACTACCTGTCTTTCATCTTCTTGCGTCGCACCAGCTCAGCAGCAATAAAAGAAGCCACATGGTTGGGCATAGTACCCCGACCAAAACCGGCATCAAACCCGAGTTCAATGGCCAGTTCGTGAGAGATGCGAGGCCCACCACAAACCAGGAGCACCTTATCGCGGATACCTTCCGCTTCTGCCAGTTCCACCAACTCGGTCAAGTTTTCCAGGTGTATATTTTTCTGGGTTACCACCTGTGAAACCAGGATAGCATCAGCACTCAACTCAACTGCCCTGGTCAGTAACACAGCATTGGGCACCTGGCTGCCAAGGTTATAAGCTTCAATTTCAGGGTATCGCTCCAGACCGTACTCCCCGGCGTAACCCTTCATATTAACGATAGCATCAATCCCCACGGTATGAGCATCACTTCCTGTACAAGCCGCTACAACCACCAGCTTGCGTCCGATCTCATCCTTGATCAGGGCATTTACTTCCTTAAAACTCATCACTTTTTGCTGTTGTTTCGGGATATTTATCGCCGTGAAATCAACCGTGTGCTTACATTTCCCGTATAGCACAAAGAAAGTACAATCCACCCCCAAGTCAGCCATTTCTGTGACTACCGGTGCATCAAGACCCATTTTCAGCGCTAACTGACGAGCCGCTTCCCTGGCTTCATCTCCCGACGGAACCGGCAAAGTGAAGCTGAGCTGCATCGCACCATCATTGATCGTATCACCGTAGGCTCTGACCTCTGTAAAATCCAGACCCATTTTTATAACCCCCCGCTTCCGCAAACCTGCCGCTTCATAAATATTGGGAAAAAAGGGTTATAATATTGTTCATGCCTGGTAATAACCCCTTCCAAACCTTTCCCGCCGTCACGGCTGCGCTTGATATCAGCAAACATGCCTTGCTCCAGGGACGCCTCAAGACCAATTTTTTTAATTTCTTGCAGCATACTGCAGGCATCATCAAGTAATCTGGCGGCGCGCTTTTGAATGCGTCCTCCTTCTTTAAAAAAGATCTCCTCTCCCAGATGACGGGCGTTATTGAAGATATAACGACCGCTGGCAATACTCAAATAACGGTCGCTCAAAAAAGGAGTATGAATTGCTTCTGTGAGCATACCTAAAAGCTGAATTTCCTGTCCGGTAAGAACCGAGACCAGGT
This sequence comes from Candidatus Limnocylindrales bacterium, assembly GCA_035478055.1. GTDB lineage: Bacteria > Bacillota > Dethiobacteria > DTU022 > DTU022 > DATIKA01. Next base: position 5,525 of record DATIKA010000060.1, read on the forward strand.
TAAACATACCGTTGGCAAGGTAAGTTTTAAAAATATCTCCGGTTACGTGTTTGGTTGGAGGCATATATTTTAAGGGTGAACGCGGAAACAGCTCCCGGCACAACTGAGCCTGGGCTATCTCCATCAAAAGGCCATCTTCCATGGCCGGGTTAATTTCAAATGCATGGCCCAATCCGATTTGCTCCTCAGAAAGTCCTGACCGGAGCGCTAACTGTTCGTTGATCAATTGTGAAGCCAGAACCGTATGCCCCTTCTCATACGCATCAGCTGTGGTCAGGTAATTGTCCTCGCCCGTATTGATTGTAATACCAGCAAAAGCATTGATCATTCTTGAAAAATGCTGATCAATAAAGGTACGCTGCATGTTAATGTCCCGGAAAAGCACGCCATACATAGCATCGTTCAGCATCATGTCAAGACGCTCCATAGCACCCATAACTGATATTTCCGGCATGCACAGTCCGGAAGCGTAGTTTACCAGTTGAATATAGCGTCCCGTTTGTTCTCCAGCCTCATCAAGTGCCTCACGAACCAGGCGAAAATTCTCCTGAGTGGCATAAGTGCCACCAAAACCTTCCGTGGTCGGTCCATAGGGCACGTAGTCAAGAAGGCTCTGCCCTGTATGCCGGATTACGGCAACGATATCGGCTCCCTGTATTGCCGCAGCCCTGGCCTGCACAGCATCCTCATAGACATTTCCGGTAGCGACAATCACATAGAGAAGAGGCTTAGGAGGCGGTGCTGCCCTGGCAATCATCTCTTCCCGTTTTAATCTGACTGATTTTATGCTGCCTGCTGCCTCTTTTGCCATACGGTCGACAACCTCGCGCCACTTTTCCGCAGGGCAACCTGCGATGGATTTAACATCTAAAATGCCAACAGCTACCGCTTCAGTTATGGTCTGCGGCGATTCATTTCTATCGACAACTGCGCAGGCCAACCATTGAGCCAGACCACGATCCAGAAGGTCAGCCGTCTGCAATTTTTGTATTAGAACATTCGGCAAGGGTACTCCCTCGGCATCCACACCATCAATACCAAAAAGCCTGGCAACTGCCCGTTCAATAGTGGTAGTAGTGTAGCTGCCTATCCATGCATGCAGTCGATCAGCGATATCGCTGGCTGTTTCCCTGGCATGATCGACCCTGGAACGATCAAGATCTAACTTAAACCCCATCAAACCATCGGTCCTTTCCTGTTTAAAATACCAAACTGACAATCTCCGGACGCTTCAATTCGTTTCCAGCACAAGGTCAAAAACCGGAAGTGGGCTGAGTGCTTCAGTCATTCTTTTTAAAAATAACTGCGGATTAAAACCCTTTCCAACAGGGTTCGTTGGGTTCAACGTAACTGCAACCAGGTTAATCCGCCTTACTACCCTGATCTTCCCTCCCCGGCCAAGATAGCGGTAATATATTTCCGGGGAAATAAAAATTTTAGATGCATCTTTTACAACCACCACCGGCAGCTCATCAAAAAAATCCATCGCCTCTTTCAATACACTATCAATAAGAGCCCCGCCAAGGATAAGCGCAACACTCTCCATGCGGTATTTTTCCTTTAACCGGGCTCCTGCAATGAGCGGAAGACGTGCTCGAATCGGATCCACCTGATAGTTAATTCCATCACGATGCACCACCGCTGCATTTCCCCGTTTTAAACCTTCCTGAGCCGCACTGAGTAACGCTTCTTCTTCGACACATGGTGTATTCAAAATGGCGCAGCGGAAGATGGTTTTGCGGATCACGTCGGTCATAGTCGATCCAAGCACAGCGCCGGTCGCCAGTATAGTCGCTTCTGTAACCAGAGGAGAAGCCGATGCCAGGCGATTGGTCGCACCGTCAACCAGAATATATTCGGCTCCAAACA
>DATIKA010000061.1:0-4399 GCA_035478055.1 Candidatus Limnocylindrales bacterium
CAATGCCTTCTCCCACAAAAGCGACAGCCAGACGAGTTGCACCAGCATCAACAGCAGTTTTGGCAACTTCAACGGCACCATGGCCATATGCATCCGCCTTGACAACAGCCATAATCTGTACCTTGGGCCCGATCACACTTGCAAGCTGTTTAACATTATGCGCGATATGATCAAGGTTAATTTCTACCCAAGCCGGTCGCGCTGCAATAAATGTTTCCATCGGTCGTCACTGCCTTCTTCCGATAAAACTCATGCGTATTATCATAAAGTTCCGGCACCGCCCTGTCATTTCAACCAAACAGGGCACTGCCGACCCCTGAAAACTACAAAACCATACTTGCGTCCTGTCAAGCAGTATCAATAAATCGCTTGCCGCTAACATCCTCAATCTTTCTCTTTGTGCAGGAAGGATTTAATTATAAATCGCTGTCTACCCAAGGAGGCGTATCACACCAGGACTCTGTTTAACGGCGGGTATTTGCTTAATCTTTTCCATCGCCCGGTTAAACGTTTCCTCCAATACATTATGTGTTATCAGAACAATTTCAGCGGTGCCCTCCGTACTGCGTTTCTGAATAATCATGTCCAGACTGACCTGTTCGTCGCCAAAAGCAGTGGCCAGGGCAGCGAAAACTCCGGGCCGATCCTGAGCCAGCAGGCGCAAATAAAAGCTGGTGGTCAGAGCAGTAACCGGCATGTGAGCTACTTTTCGCTGCGTAGTCTCAATCGCCCCGTCAGGCAGCTGATAACGGATGCAACGCACTGCTTCTACCACATCGGCTAACACAGCACTCGCTGTAGGCATTGCGCCTGCTCCCCGTCCGTAGAACATAACTTCACCGACAGCATCACCTTCAATAAAAACAGCGTTAAATTCATGCTTTACAGAAGCCAACGGATGCGTATCAGGAACAAGGGTTGGATGAACTCTCAGGGCAAGCCCTTCCGGCAACAGCTCGCCAATAGCCAGCAGCTTGACCGTATAACCAATTTCCCTCGCATAGTTGATGTCCTCATCGGTCACCCCATCAATCCCCTGGACGTAGACCCGTTCGATGTCTGCACGGCTGTCGAAAGCGAGCCCAGCCAGGATAACCAGCTTACAAGCAGCATCTTTACCTTCGATGTCATCGGAAGGATCCGCTTCGGCAAAACCGAGAGCTTGCGCTTCTGACAGAGCTTCTTGTAAACCCAGGTTATCCTGAGCCATCCGGGTCAAAATATAATTGGTGGTGCCATTAACAATTCCGATAACCCGTCGGATCTGGTTAGCCGCGAGACAATGCTTGAGCGGGCGAATAATCGGTATCCCTCCGCCGACACTGGCTTCATAGAAAATATTGCGCTTACAACTGCGGGCAAGAGCAAGGAGATCCGCTCCATGAGTGGCCATCAAAGCTTTATTCGCTGTAACCACATATTTGCCATTTTTAAGTGCTCTGGTGATATAACTGCAGGCCGGTTCAATACCTCCGATCAGTTCTATTATAATGTCGATTGATGGATCTTCCAGGATTACATCGGCATCCACTGTTAATTTTTTTTCTGATATATTCGCTGTTCGTAATCGTGAAAGATCACGTACCAACACACGCTCCAGTAATAGCTCGGCATCGGCCTTATCTCTCAGGCGGTTGCCGCTGTTTTCAAGCATCGTGACAACACCACCGCCTACGGTACCCATGCCAAGTATGCCTATCTTAACCTTGTCTACCTCCATAATCCTTAGTTCTTCCCCCTTGCAAGCATGTTCTCGAACAACTCATTTTTCCTGTTGTGGCGTTAAATTTTACGCCGCAATCCGCCAACTATTTTCATCACTCGTATATCTTTTCATCAACCTGATCCGCCTCGATTGCATCAAACTCGATATCCCGACCTTTAAATCCTTCCTGAGCCAGTTCCTTGTAATATTCATGCTGAATGATCAGATCCATAATTTCGTTGGTTCCTGTCCAGATCATGATCAAACGGACGTCGCGAAGCATTTTTTCGATTGGATAAACATTAGTATAACCGATCCCACCCATAATTTGCATCGCATTATTGACAACCTTCCACGCATGCTCGGTAGCCACTTTTTTGGCTTCGGAAACCAAGCGTCGGGATCTTCCGGGTGGATCACCGCCATCGACGGAACGAGCAGCCATATACACAATCGCCCGGGCTGTATCCAGGCAGGTAATGCTGTCAGCAACTTTGAAGTTCACCGCCTGGAAATTTTTAATTTCCTGGCCAAATGCTTTGCGACGAGTACTGTAGCGGGTTGCCACATCAAGGGCTGCGCGACCCATGCCTACTGCACCGCCGGCACTTGTCATCCGCTCCGGAATCATCATCTGGTAAAATATTGCAGCACCATTATTTTCTTCACCCAACAAATTTTCCGCTGGCACACGAGCATCCGTAAAGACCAACCGGCCGGTTCCACCACCGCGTGTACCCATCAGCCCGTAAAGATATTCGGCTTTCACCTCCGGGCTGCGGTCTACCAGGAAAGCACTGATCGATTTGTGGGGTGGTGCAGACGGGTCGGTACGGGCATAAACCATGAAATAATCGGCTCCCTCGGAACCGACTACAAAACGTTTCTGCCCGTTAAGGATGAAGTGATCACCTTCCCTCCGAGCAGAACAGGTAGCGCCAAAAAAATCCGAACCACCGCGCGGCTCGGTTAATGCCTCCGCCGTTGTGAGACGTCCCTCAATGGTAGGCCGCAAATATTTTTCTTTGAGCAGATCCGAACCAAATATATTGATTGCTTCGCCAACGATACTGACCAATGAATACAAACAGCCCAAAGATGTTCCAAGAACGCCAACTTCTTCCAGGGCCACAATCTCTGAAACCCACGGCAACCCCCGTCCGCCATATTCTTTCGGGAAACGCAAGCCCAAAAGTCTCCGGGAAGCGGCTTTTTCCAGGAATTCGCGCGGATAGCGAATTTTATCTTCGTCCATATCACGAAGCATTTGTTTGTCAATATCTTCTTTTACAAAGGTGCGTACTTCTTCCCGTAGTTTTTTTTCTTCAGACGTCATCAGACAATCCAGCATTTTTTATCCCCCTCAATTTAATTTACGCAACAGGCCTTATCCTGTGCAAATATGGTGTCGCATTATTTGTGTAGGCACTTTCAAAGGCAACATATTGAAAAGCCTGTTTGAAGTGCAACAATATATCCCGGGCCATATGGCCTCTTTCTTCAGGCACCAGGTCGCCTGACAGACCGTGGATATAAGCTCCAGCAGCAGCCGCTGCTGCGGGCAATAGCCCCTGAGCAATAAAAGAGGCAACCAGCCCGGTCAGCAAATCTCCTGAACCTGCCGTGGATAAAGCCGGCCCACCGGTCGGGTTGATGTAAGCCCTCCCGTCAGGTAAGGCAATAATCGTATTGGCCCCTTTCAAAAGCAAGATGCTATTCCACTGTCGTGCGCACTTCAATGCTATCTCAAGGCGGTTTTGCTGCACCTGAACAACACCTGTTCCAACCAGCCGCGCCATTTCTCCAGCATGCGGAGTCAGCACAGGCAGATGTTTGGCCGTTTGCAACAGGTGCATTTTGTCAGCAATCGCTTCCAGGGCGCCGGCGTCAATTACCATCGGCACGGGGCAACTCGCAATCAATGATTCCAGCAGGGTAGTCGTTGCGCTTCCAGGATTCAGTCCCGGCCCGACAGCAAGCACCTGGCATAAACCAGCTTTCTGAAGAATTTGCTCTGCGGCTTCAGGAGCGATAATCCCCGGCCTTGTTTCCGGCAGGGCAACAGTGATCACTTCAATTAATTTCGCTTCAAGCGCCGGGCATAAACTCTTTGGGGCAGCAAGGTAAACAAGACCTGCACCGCCTCTTAGCGCCGCCTCGGCAGCCATCACCGCAGCACCACTCATTCCTGGCGACCCGGCAACAACAAGAACCCGTCCCATACTGCCTTTATGGGCGTCAATTGAACGTTGAGGGAACAATCCCCTGACATAGCTGGCTGTGAGCAAATTTATCGGCTCATTTTCCACCAGAAAAGACGGAATATTAATTTCACCGACTATTATTTCTCCGGCATATGATGCGCCCGGGTGCAGCAGCAAACCTTTTTTGGGGAAAGCAAAGGTAACCGTCCATTTTGCCTGAACCGCACAGCCCAAAACCAAGCCAGTATCCGCATCAACACCAGAGGGAATATCAACTGACAATACCGGCACGTTGCTGTCATTGATACTCCGGATCAAGTCCGCCAGCAGACCTTCTACCGCACGCTCAATGCCAATTCCCAGTAAAGCATCTACAAGCAAATCGGCACTGTTCAGTTCAGTCCGGACACAATCGAGATCCTTGGCCGTTAATAGACGCTGCACAGGAAATGATGTTTTCTCGATATATTTTTCATTAACTTCAGCGTCA
>DATIKA010000062.1:0-8422 GCA_035478055.1 Candidatus Limnocylindrales bacterium
AAAATTGAAATTGATTGCCGGGGGAACGTGCTGCTCAAGGTCGGTGCCACTGATATGGGTCAAGGTTCAGACACCATTTTAGCGCAACTTGCAGCCAATGCTACCGGCATCGATTATGAAGATTTTTTCGTTATTTCGAGCGACACCTCGCAAACTCCTGAGGGAGGAGTTACCACCGCTTCGCGCCAAACGTATATATCGGGGCACGCTGTTCTGGGCGCCGCCGGGGTATTTATGACTGTTTTGCGGGAGTTTCTGGAAAAAGCGTTTACGCTGCATGCCGGGGAATATGAACTGATTGCTGGCGGGGTAAGAATTCTCCATCCAAAAGGAAAAATGCGTCACGCTGGTGAATTTTCCGATGCAGTTCCTGATTTTATCGCTTACCAGAGTCTAGCCAGCGTTGCTGAAAAGTTGGGCATAATTCTTGCCGGAGAATTTGTCTATACCGCTCCCGTAACATATCCTTTACGCGAGCGTGCCGACCATGAACCGGGCGTACCCCTGGAAGAATATAATATTCATTTCGCCTATTGTTTTGGAACACAGGCTGCCGTGGTGGAAGTTAACGAAAATACCGGAGAAGTTAAAGTAATAAAAATAATTGCCGCCCAGGACCTGGGGAAAGCCATCCATCCTCAAAATTGTCACTGCCAAATCGAAGGGGCAGTCGTGATGGGTATGGGCTATGCTTTAAGCGAAGAATTTGTTCTTGAAAATGGCAAAATGGTTACAGATACTATGGCTAAACTGAATCTGACCAGGATAACTGCTATGCCGGAAATAGAAACTATTTTAATCGAAGAGGAATCAGACGGGCCTTGCGGCGCCAAAGGAATGGGCGAGCTGCCCATTAATCCTACTGCTCCGGCAATAATCAATGCTATTTATGATGCTGTTGGGGTCAGAATAACCGATCTTCCGGCTACCAAAGAAAAAATACTGGCCGCACTTAAAAAGAGAGATAGGGAGTGAGAGTATGCTGCTCTTGGGGAACGGGACCCTGTTAACTTTAGGCAATGATTGCCAGGTAATTTCTGACGGAGCGCTTTTAATTGAAGACAACACAATCACAGCGGTGGGAAAGACAGACGAATTGCACGCTTCTTTTCCGCGGGCAAAGTTTATTGACTGTCGCAACAAGCTGGTTATGCCTGGCTTTACCTGCGCTCACACTCACACCTATAGCACTTTTGCCAGGGGAATGAGCTTAAAAGACGAGCCGCCTGCCGATTTTCCACAAATTCTAAAGAGATTATGGTGGAGACTTGACAAAGCTCTGACGCTGGAAGATGTTTATTACAGCGCCCTGATTCCGCTTATCGAGTGTATCAAAAACGGCACAACTTCCGTATTGGATCATCATGCCAGCCCAAACGCCATTGAAGGGAGCTTGGAACAAATCGCCAGCGCTGCTCAAAAAACAGGCATACGGGTTAACCTGTGCTATGAGGTGACTGACAGGGATGGTGCAAGGAGAACAGCGGAAGGCATAGATGAAAATGTAAACTTTATAAAAAAATGTAAGATTAAAAACCCGTCAATGATTACAGCCAGCTTTGGTATGCATGCCTCTTTTACGATCGGGGAAAATACTATGGAAAAATGTGCACGGTTAGCGCATGACCTGGGAACAGGGGTCCACATTCATGTGGCAGAAAGCGCTGCCGACCTGGCAGACAGCCGGGAAAAGTACGGGATGGGTGTTGTTGAGAGATTGAACAATTACGGCCTATTAGGTCCTTCTACATTGGCGGCACACTGTGTTCATATCAGCGAACAGGAAATGGAACTCCTGGCACAGACCAAAACCAACGTCGCTCATAACCCTCAATCGAATATGAACAATGCTGTCGGTTGTGCAGCGGTTAAAAAGATGCTCGATGCAGGAGTGGTGTTGGGCATGGGGACTGACGGTATGACCACGGACATGATTGAAGGGATGAAATTCGCCCATGTATTGCACAAGTTTTACCAAAACGATCCTCGGGTTGGTTGGGCAGAAGTACCACTAATGCAATTTACTAATAATACGCGCATCATGACCAATTACTTTCCCGTCAAACTTGGAGAATTAACACCCGGTGCAGCAGCGGATGTAATCGTGGTTAATTACGACCCACCCACACCATTTACGGCCGAAAATTACTATGGCCATATGGTATTTGGCATGACGGGGAGAATGGTCGAAACTACCATAGTCGCGGGAAAAATATTGATGCAGAACAATAAAATCATGGTCATCGATGAAGAGGAGATCAATGCCAGGACCAGGGAATTATCTGCAAAATTATGGGAACGCTTTTAAAAATGGGGGTGGGAAGATGGTGAGTAGCCTCATCGGAGCAAGTTTACCCAGAACGGATGCACTGGCCAAAGTAACGGGAAAAGCAAAGTATACGGGTGACTTTATGGTCAGGGACATGTTGGTGGGCAAAATATTGAGAAGCCCTTATGCCCATGCCAAAGTGACAAGCATTGATGTGACCAAAGCAAAAGCGCTGCCCGGAGTGGAGGCAGTCTTAACGTACCAGGATATTCCCCAAAATCGTTATGCTACGGCAGGCCATCCTTATTCACTGGATCCAAAACACAGAGACGTCGCGGACAAAACAATTCTGACCGCTAGGGCCCGGTTTGTTGGAGACGAAATAGCAGCAGTGGTAGCGGTGGATGAAGCAACTGCTGTCAAGGCGTTGAAACTAATCGCGGTGGAATACGAGATGATGAAACCTTTACTATCGCCCGAAGCCGCCCTGGAGGAAGGGGCTCCAATAATCCATGATGAGCACGGTAGTAACATTCTCAACTCGGTTGGATACCATATTGGTGATATCGATAAAGTTCTGCAAACGGCTGACCATGTTTTTGACGATGAATTTGAAACAAGCATAGTCCAACACTGCGCCATGGAAAATCATGTATCTTATGCTTATGTGGACGATGCCGGGCGGATAGTAATTGTTACCTCTACCCAGATTCCGCACATTTGCCGCCGTATTGTCGGGCAAGCATTGGGCATCCCCTGGGGAAAAGTACGTGTCATCAAGCCTTACGTGGGGGGGGGATTTGGCAGCAAACAGGACGTATGCCTGGAGCCTTTAAACGCTGTCATGACCCTGGCCGTGGGAGGCAGACCGGTGAAACTGGATCTATCCCGCGAAGAGAGCATGATCGGAACGAGAACCCGCCATGCTATTAGAATAAAAATTAAAACCGGTGTCAGCAAAACCGGAAAACTACTGGGCATCAAGATTGATGCTGTTTCAAATACCGGCGCGTATGCTTCGCATGGTCATTCTATCCTGATGGCTGCAGGAGCTAAATTTAAATATTTATATGTTTTTGAAGCAATCAAATATTCTCCGCGCACAGTTTACACTAATTTGCCAATTGCTGGAGCGATGCGAGGATATGGATCGCCGCAGCTTGTTTTTGCCCTGGAATCACATTTGGATAACATAGCCAGAAAATTAAAGATTGACCCCATCGAGCTACGCTGGAAAAACTTCAATAAAGAGGGATATGCAGACCCGATCACCGGCAATAAAATATTAAGCTGCGGCATAAAAGAATGTGTTCAGCGCGGCAAAGAACTGATCGACTGGGACAAGAAAAAAGCGCGGTTCGCGAAAGAAAAAGAGCAGGCGATGAACTGGCGAAGAGGTTTGGGGATGGCGTGTTTTAGTTACGGAACGGGCACCTTTCCGGCCGGGTTAGAAGTTGCCGGAGCCAGGATAGTCCTGAATCAGGACGGTTCTGTGCAGTTGCAAATCGGCGCCCCGGAAATAGGCCAGGGCAGTGATACCGTTTTTACCCAAATGGTTGCTGAAACGATCGGTATTCCGACGAGCATGGTTCACCTGATATCAACCCAGGATACAGATATCAGTCCTTACGATCCCGGTTGTTTTGCTTCCCGGCAGACTTATGTCACGGGTATGGCTATCCAAAAAGCATCACTGGAAATTAAGGAAAAAATTCTTGAATTTGCTCAAAAAATGATCGATGTCCCGGCGACTGATCTTGACATTAAAGATGCCCATATTGTTTACAAATATACGGAACGGGTTATCATGCCATTAACAGAAGTTGCCCTGCAGTGCTTCTACGATCCCCTTGCCTCCGCACCGATTACCAGCGATGTCTCCCACAACGCCCGGTTCAATGCCATTTCTTTTGGCGCCACTTTTGTGGAGGTAGAAGTAGATATCAAGACTGGCCAAGTCGAGATTATAGAGATTATCAATGTTCATGATTCGGGGAAAATAATCAACCGACAACTGGCACAAGGACAGGTCCACGGCGGTGTAAGCATGGCTATCGGCTATGCATTATCCGAACAGATGTTATTTGAAGAAAAAACCGGCAGACCCCTGAACAATAATTTTCTTGATTACAAGCTGCCCACTATTTTGGATACACCGGATATCAGCGTAGATTTTGTGGAAACTGTTGAACCTACGGGTCCCTATGGCAATAAATCATTAGGGGAACCGCCGGTTATTTCACCGGCGCCGGCTATTCGTAACGCTATCCTTGATGCCACAGGGGTAGCTTTTAACCAGATACCAATCCGGCCTCAAATTGCTTTTGAAAAATTTAAAGCTGCCGGACTGATCTAAACCAATGTACTGTCATCAGTACTACGGTTGAAATACATTGATGATTGCAAAAAGGAGGGCGACCGTGTATCCAATAGCAGACTACACAGAAGCAAGAACGCTGGAGGAAGCAATCGAACAACTCTCATCCAATCCGGGCTTGTTAATCATTGCCGGAGGAACTGATCTGCTGATTAAACTGTATCACGGTAAGCTGGATACGGTGCAGCTGCTCAGTCTCCGTCAAATTAAATCCCTGCAAATTATCACTGAAAATGGAGATGGAAGCATAAGTATTGGCTCGCTGAGCACCTTTAAGGAAATTGGCGGCCATCCAATAGTACAGCAAGGGATTCCCATCCTGGCAGAAGCCGCTATGGCCATGGGAGGGCCTCAGATTCGCAGTATGGCGACCATAGGTGGCAATATCTGCAATGGGATCCCTTCTGCGGATAGTGCTCCTGCTTTATTCGCTCTCAACGCCATCCTCAAGCTGCAAAGCAAAGAGGGAGAAAGGGCAATTCCGATACAGGAATTTTACCGGGGGCCGGGACAGGTGGATCTGAAACAGGGGGAACTTTTGACCGAAATATTGATCACTCCTGATAACTACCAGCATTTCGGTGGTTGCTACATCAAGTTTTCCATGCGCAAAGCGATGGATATTGCTACCCTGGGTGTAGCCGCAACTTGCAAGTTGAATGGAACGGCACGATTTGGCCAGGTAAGAATAGGTTTGGGGGTTGCCGGTCCTACACCTCTACGTTGCACTCTGGCCGAAGAGTATGCGGTGGGTAAAGCAGTAAACGGATTAACAATTGCAGAAATTGGTAAAATAGCTGTGCAATCAGCCAAATCAAGAACTTCCTGGCGAGCTTCCAAAGAATACAGAGAGCACCTGATTGAGGAACTGACCCAAAGAGCGTTAACAACAGCGATAACAAGGGCAGGAGGAGTTATCGACTATGCTTAAAGAAATTAGTTTTACAATAAACGGGAAAAAAGAAACAATGACCATAAATGCAGGGGAAACGCTGCTGGAAGTATTACGAGAACGACTACATTTAACAGGAGCAAAAAAGGGATGTGAGGTTGGCGAATGCGGGGCCTGTGCCGTTTTAGTTGACGGTACAGCAATCAATTCCTGTATCTACCTGGCAGTATGGGCTGATGGCAGGGAAATAGTATCGATCGAAGGAATCGCCAAAGGCGGATTACCGTCAAAATTACAAGAAGCATTTATAGCTGAAGGGGCTATTCAATGCGGTTATTGCACTCCCGGTTTTGTTATTTCGGCTACTTCAATGGTGGAAAGCGGCAAATGCTACTCCAAAGAAGATGTGAAACAAGGGCTGGCCGGTCACCTTTGCCGTTGCACCGGTTATCAAAATATCATCCGGGCGGTCATGAAAACACTGGAGCAATAGCTCGGGCAAGCTGATCAAAATAAATTTTTAAACGAAAAGACCCGGCGTTGCAGTACTGGCAACCATCCAGGCGAACTGTTTAAAATAACCGTATATTTCACATAAAGGGGTGCCTAAAAAAATGAAGACACTAATTGAAGGCGCTGTTGTCGTATCGATGAACCCTGAAGGAAGAATTGGGCAGGAAAATGTGTTGGTTGAAGACGACAAAATTGCTTACTCAGGAAATGACAAACCTGTTGCGGACCGGATAATTGACGGCAAGGATATGCTTTTGATTCCCGGGCTGGTGCAGACTCACGTTCATCTGCCTCAAACTCTTTTTCGGGGACAGGCTGACGATATGGAGCTTTTGACCTGGCTAAAAAAAAGAATCTGGCCATTGGAAGGCGCTCATAATCAGGAATCACTCTATTATTCGGCACTGTTAGGTTTGGGAGAACTTCTTCTCGGTGGCACTACTGCTATTGTCGATTTAGAAACGGTACACCACACCGCATCTGCATTCGAGGCTATCCGGGAAAGCGGCATCAGGGCTATCACCGGTAAAGTGATGATGGATTATGGGGATGATGTGCCATCGACCTTGAGGGAAAGCACCGCTGACTCACTGCAGCAGAGCGTTGATTTACTCGAGAAGTGGCATCTGAGTGAAAACGGGCGAATTCAATATGCTTTTTCACCCCGTTTTGTTCTTTCATGCAGCGAAGAACTTCTGAAAGAAATCGTTGTGCTTAGTTCTGAATATGGAGTAAAAATCCACACTCACGCTTCTGAAAACAAAGGTGAAATAGCGCTGGTGGAAAAAGACAGGGGCATGCGCAATATTCTCTACTTTGACCATCTTGGGCTTGCTTCTCCCGATCTGATTCTGGCGCACTGTATCTGGGTTGATGATGAAGAGTTTGCTATCCTTAAAAATAGGCAGGTTAAGGTCGTTCACTGCCCAAGCTGCAACTTTAAGCTGGCTTCAGGTGTAGCCCCCATACCCAGAATGCTTGCCGAGGGAATTCACGTTTCCCTTGGAGCGGACGGAGCGCCTTGCAACAATAACCTTGACCTTTTCCAAGAAATGCGGATGGCGGCACTGATGCAAAAACCATTGCATGGCCCAACAGTAATGCCCGCCCGGGAAGTTTTTCGCATGGCCACCATGGGCGGCGCCGAGGCGATGGGTCTGGAAAAAGAAATTGGCTCGATCGAGGTTGGCAAAAAAGCTGACCTGGTTTTAATTTCTCTGAAAGGAATGCACGCTAACCCGGTTTCTGGTGTCGATCCCTATTCTCTGTTGGTATATTCTTTAAAAAGTTCCGACGTGGAATTGACAATGGTAGACGGACAAATCTTGATGGAAGGACGGGAATTGAAAACAATCGAGCAGGAAAGAGTGGTTAAAAAGGCTAATGAGTTGGTCGAAAAACTAAAGATTCGAGCAGGAATATCTTAGATGTGACAATTGATCGCTATTCAACCGAGTGGGGAAAGGGGAGGTAGCTCCACGCAAACGGCTGCATCCGAGTCGGTAGATCTTGCCCTGCAGGGAACCGTTACTTGACATAATTAACGAGCTTTGCTCCGGGAACGGTTCGGGCGTCTCCGGAGCAAAGCGAAGGGACGCAGGATTGCGGAGCAAGGGGAGCAAGGTGAGTTTATCTTTTTACCCTGGAGATCCTCTGTCATATTCTTTCTTACTGGACCGGCATTAACAAACGGCTATAGCCTCAATCTCTATCCCTACATCTTTAGGAATCCTTGCTACTTCCACACACGCCCGAGCAGGGGGGACGTTACCGAAATACTGGGCAAAAACTTCATTAACTGCCGCAAATTGGTCCATATCCGCAATAAATACGGTAGCCTTGACCACACTATCCATAGTTAATCCTGCTTCTTCGACGATTGCCTTGACATTATCGAGAGCCTGGTGAGTCTGGGCTTTGATATCACCCAGAACCAGTTCCCCTGTGGCGGGGTTTATGGGTAGCTGACCAGAAACGAACAGGAAACTTTCCGTTTTTATGGCCTGAGAATACGGCCCTACCGCTGCGGGAGCCTTTTTTGTTGCAATGGCCTGTTTTTTCATAGTGACACTCCTTCAATATGATATCGTTCGCTTCACTATCTATTGTAACTTAAAATTACCGAAAATTACAGATCGAAATCCATTCCGGCAATACGCTGTTTCCGGTAAGTTTGCAAGTTTTTTAAGCCAGTAAGATGCGGGTATCATACTATGGGCTAGCGAAACTTACTCCTCGGGTCAGGTAATATTTGAATATTTTGCGCCTTTTTCAGAGTTCTTTTTTAGTTGGAGGGAGGTTGGTCAAAATTAGCATAGAGGAGACCATATCACCGGATTTGCTGCAGCAAGTTGTTGCGGTCGCTCGGGGA
>DATIKA010000063.1:0-7207 GCA_035478055.1 Candidatus Limnocylindrales bacterium
AATATCGAGTTCAACTAATTTACCTTTTTCCAGGAGAGCTACCCTGGTAGCCCTGTTATCACAATTAACTATTATTTTTTTGTCCACTAGTGAATCACATCCCCTCCGGCACAGACTGTACGAGCCCATCCCGATAGATATAGAGACCCTCCCGGTGCAGGTTCCAAAAAGGGGCATGCAGTCCGGCAAGTTCCAAACCCAACTTATCCAAAACAAAAGATGGCGATACACCACCCTGGCCACCGGCATGAAGCAGCAGACTGACGATCAGAGGTTCGCCTGCAGGATGTTCCAGCTTGACCTCAATAATAAAAGGACGAACATTGACATAGGTCGTTTTTGCTTTTTTGCTTACACGGGGAGCCAATATTTCGGTCTTATCCATAATCCGATCCAGCGCTTCTTGCATAGCCAGGGGCACTGGTTCAAACTGATTCATAGAAGCCCAGGTTGCCAGATAAAGGGCAGCGTTGATGATGGACGCCCGTGACTGCGCATCTGTATCCTCAATGGCAGCGCTTTTCAATTGTAAGCCTGGTGGCAGTTGCGGGCGCAGCACAGCCAAAAAATGTTCCGCCGAGAGCGGCAATGACAGATACACCTCACCAAACTCTTGCGAAGCCGTAACTCCAAGCGGCAATGGCACAGCCAGGTTGAAGCGCAGGTGCGGATTGAAGCCCTGGCTATATGCAAGAGGAAGCCCACTTCGGCGCAAAGCTCTATGGAAAAGACGCATCATATCCAGATGCGACAGATATTGCAATGGCGCGCTGCGTGCAAAAGTAAAACTAATCTTGATCATGGACAGCCTCTTCAGACAGGGAAGCGATAACTGAATACTGATGTTCCCGGATAAGAACGTCTTTATCCACGCCGCAATTAAGATGATCCCAGAATAAAGCATCTTCGTAGTTAAAATGGCGGTAAGCATAACTTTCAGCATCGACATTCAACGCTTGAAAAGCCTGCTTCCAACGCTGAAAAGAAAAGTGTTCCATCCAACCATCAAAGCGGCAACCCAATTGCCAGGCCTTTTCCAAAACAGGAGCCAGATTGCGGTCACCACGGGCAAAAACCGCTTCCAAAAAACTGGCTTCGGGTTCGTGCCAACTAAAATCCACACCCGGCATTTTCTTGAGTCCATCACGCAATAACCGTTGCCGCTGCCTGACCTGCTCGAGATGAAGCTGCGGTTCCCACTGAAAAGGTGTGTGCGCTTTCGGCACAAAGGTTGAAATGCTGACCGTTAAATTGATACGGCGACGTGAACCAGCACTTAGGCGCTGCCTAAGTGTTCGGCATAAACTAACTATGCTTTCCACATCGCTTTCTGCTTCGGTGGGCAGGCCAATCATAAAATAGAGCTTAAACCCCTGCCAACCAGCAGTTAAAGCAGCTCCAAGAGCCATAAAAATATCTTCTTCGGAAATATTTTTTTTAATAACCCGGCGCAAACGCTCAGGGGCCGCTTCAGGGGCAAATGTAAGGCTGCTTCTCCGGCCCTGATGGAGCTGATCAGCCAGTTTCACGGAATAGGAATCAAGGCGTAGCGAAGGCAAGCTGCATTTCACTTTACCGCTGTCTAAAACGGCGCCTAAATCTTTGATCAGGATGTCCACCTGAGGGTAATCACTGCTGCTCAACGATGACAGTGACACCTCATCATAACCAGTGGCGGAGATTATTTCTTCTGCCAGTTCAACAATCTTGGCCCGGCTTCGCCGGCGCACTGGGCGGAAAACATAACCGGCCTGGCAAAACCGGCAACCCCTGCTGCAACCGCGAAATATTTCAATCACCGCCCGATCGTGCACAGTTTGAATATAGGGAACAATCGGGGCTGTCGGGTATGGCGCACTGTCGAGGTCAGATACAACTCTTTTGCGGATCGCCGATGGAGCGCGTGGTTCTATTTTTTCTAACCCACAAAAAATACCGTCTCTAGCTATCGGCTTGTAGAACGAGGGAACATAAATACCTCCCATTGCACATAGATGGACTAATATTTCGTTTCGGGTAAGGTTTTTATCCTTCAGAACTATAAGTTGAGTAAGCAACTCCGGAAGAGCTTCTTCTGCTTCTCCCAACACAAACAGATCGAAGAATGGAGCCAGCGGTTCGGGGTTAAAAGCACACGGGCCTCCCCCGATCACCAGCGGATCTGCTGCCTTACGCTCGCTGCTGTAAAGAGGAATATTGGCCAGTTCAAGCATGTTCAGCACGTTGGTGTAACTCAGTTCATATTGCAACGAAAAACCAACTACATCAAAATCTGCTACCGGCTTTTGACTTTCGAGAGAAAATAAGGGCACATCGTGCTCACGCATCAATGCCTCCATATCAACCGCCGGAGCAAAGACGCGCTCCAGAAGCATCCGGGGTCTCTGGTTGACGCTGGCGTAGAGTATTTTTAAGCCCTGGTTGGACATACCGACCTCGTAAAGATCAGGAAAGGCAAGAACCATACGCACCGCTACTTCCGCATGATCTTTAACAATTGCGTTCCATTCGTTTCCTAGATAGCGAGCTGGCTTTTGAACCTGTAGCAAAAGCTGCTTCAGCTTATTTTCTATTGAAGACATTTACTCCCTCCACCATCTTTGACACAAAACATCTGTTTCTCGAACACCCGACCTATATTTCGTTTTTCAAAAGCCGGCCGGCCCGAGATATCTGATCTAGCTGTCTACCCGGCACAGTCGTGATCATCTAAACTCCCTGCAATCCTATAATACCATATAATTCCTGTTATGAATATCACCCATCTAGAGCAGGCCTTTGTCGCGAAAACTAAAAAAATAGCCATCGCCAATGATGATATGATCGCGCACTGCTATCCCCAGGATATTACCGGCATCAACCAACCGCTTGGTAACCTCAATGTCTTCCTGACTAGGTGATGGATCGCCGCTGGGGTGGTTGTGAATCAGAATCACCGAGGCTGCGCTTTTACGAAGCGGGATGTTAAAAATCTCGCGTGGATGCACGATCGATGCGTTGAGGCTGCCTACCGATATTTCTTCTTTGGAAATAACGTGGTTCTTGGTATTAAGAAGCAACACCTTGAAGTACTCTTTTTTTTTGTAACGCAGCTCTTCCATAAACAGATCGGCCGCCTGGCGGGGACTGGTGATGCTGTCAGCTGCTTCATGAGTGGCCGTAGCTAACCTGCAACCCAGTTCCAGGGCAGCTTTGATCATAACCGCCTTATCTGGTCCGATGCCTTTGCTTTCCTGCAGTTCCTCCAGTGAAAGCGCAGGCAGGTTTCTCAATCCATCGCACTGGGCAAGAACTCTCGTCGCTAACTGAACTGCAGATTCACGGTTGTTGCCAACACGCAGCAGTATCGCCAGCAGTTCAGCGTTGGAGAGAAATTCGGCTCCTAAGACTTTCAACTTCTCACGAGGCCGTTCTTCCAGAGGCAAATCTCTGATCATTATATTTTCATTTTGCATAATCGCCATCCTTCCAGTTGTACCAGGACACCAGGGAAATTTTCAGCAGAAGATCGTGCAGCAGACCAAGCGGCAGCCCAACGATATTAAAATAGCAGCCTTCCAGTTTCGCGATAAATATTGCTGCTCTGCCCTGTATTGCATACGCACCGGCTTTATCCATTGGTTCCCCAGTTGCTATGTACGCATCAATTATTTCCTCAGAAAGCTGTTTCATCCAAACCGACGTCTCGGAATATCCGGTCTCATATTTTTCAGCAGCCACATCAACAAGAGCAATACCGGTCAGAACCTTGTGGCACTCGTTGCTTAAAAGCCGCAGCATGCGCCGGGCATCTTCTTCGTTGTCCGGTTTTCCCAGAATTTTTCCCCGGTGCCACACCACCGTGTCAGCAGCCAATACGAGCCCGCTTCGCAGGCGGCAAGATACAGACCGGGCCTTCTTCATGGCAAACTCCAGGACGAGTTGGTCCGGGGCAATGTCCTCGGTTATCATTTCCGAAAAATCCGGAATGATTACCTGATAAGGAATCCCTACCTGGCTAAGTAACATGGCTCGGCGCGGTGATGCCGATGCCAGTATTAACTTCATCATGAAATAGCCGTTCCGGCCTGAACAAAAATGTGCCTGGTTGCTCCATAAAGATAGTGCACTGCCAGGCCGGTGAAAATGCCGGTAGGAAGCGATAGTAAAAGAAGTAACGGGTAATAACCGCGCAAAAGAGCAAAGTTGGCGATGACCAGGCTGGCAAAAATTAACTGAGTAATATTATGGACTACTGCGCCAATAACACTGACTGAAATCAAACTGACTAGACCTTTCCTTTGCAGGACAAGCACAAATGCCATTGCCAGAGAGCTGGTTATCCCGGCAGTTATACTCAACCAAAAGCCGAAACCAAAAAGTCCTCCGATAAACAGACTACCCAAAACGGCTCGCAGCATTGAAACCAGCAGACCGCTGCGCAAACCGAACATAATCAGCGTCAGCAAAGTAATGATATTGGCCAAACCCAAGCGCACACCCGGAACAGGCATCGGGAGTGGCAAAGCAGCCTCTACGCTGTGAATAACCACAGCAAAGGTTATCAATACAGCAATTTGGGTCAAGTAGCTGAGCCTGTTTTTCATTACACCCAATTTTTATCCCACCTCTTACTATTTCAGGATCGGCAGATTGTGTTAGTGTGATTTGACAGTCCTTACTGGTGCAGCTGAGCGACACCTTCAAGACCACTGGAAATAAGAATTTCCAGATCCGGGGTAACAAGAATAGCTTCGACATTGGGAAGTCTCTCGATCAGGGCCATCCCTTCCTCTGGTCCAAGAATAAATACTGCAGTTGAAAGAGCGTCCGATTCCAGTGCGGTCGGCGCTATTATGGTGACACTGGCTAACGAGCGGGCTGGCAACCCGGTAAAAGGATCCAGCAGATGGTGGTATCTGATATTATTTTCTTCAAAAAAACGTTGATAATCACCGGACGTTGTTACCGCCTTGTCCCTGACCGGAACAACAGCAACAATCTCACGATTATCACGGGGATGGCGCACTCCGATCCGCCATGGGGAACCGTCAGGCCTGCTGCCCAAAAGGCCGATATCACCACCTGCATTTAAAAAAGCATCTTGCACACCCGCTTGCACCAGAACTGCCAGCGCCCGATCAATTATATATCCCTTGGCTATGCCGCCCAGTTCAAGGGACATACCGGCAAGTGGCAGGTATACAGTTTCCGCCGTGGCATCAACTTCCACCAGTTGGTAATCAACCAACGTAAGAGCTGTTTCAATTTCATGCGCTGTTGGCACACGGAATTCCTGGCCCAGGAACCCCCAAAGGTCAACCAAAGGGGCTACCGTCGGATCAAAAGCCCCGCCACTCAGCTGTGCATAAGACAAAGATTTCTCTACGACGTGCAATACCTCTGTGCTTACCTGTACTGGCCGCAAACCGGCAGAATTGTTGATTGAGCTGATCTCGCTATCCTTAATCGTTCGGCTGAACAGGTTTTCTAACCGTTCCATCTCGCCAATCACCTTATCTTTAATCTCTTCAGCGGACCGGGAGTCGACAGCCTGGAACCTGATTTCGACTGTGGTATCCATGAGCATGTAGTGGTAAGTAAATATGTTTGCCGGGTCAGCAGTTCGGGGATAAAATAAAAAAACAAAAGGCAAAATAAGAGCAGCCACCAGTATGATGTACCTTACATTAAAAACCTTCCGGTATCCAGAAGCTCCTGCATTTTTTTTGGTAAATGCATTGTGTTCAGGCAAGATTTTCTCCTCTACGCTATCAGAACTGTACCTGAAACGGTCTTTTTGCTGAAGACACAAAAAGGATTTGAGCTTGCCTTCCCTGTGTCTTCAGCCGTGCAAGGGTAAGACCTGTTCCAGGGCCGCGCTGAAATGCCTCGTTGGCATTTAACGCCCAAAATAAAAGATTACAATCAGAACCACAACGAGCAGCATTGCGAGCAATAGTGAATCGAAATTTAAATTTTTCGTACTCCACTCAGCCGGGGTCCAGGGTGACGAACGCCTGCCACCTTCAAATTGGCTCTGTCTCTGATCATATTTATCAACCGGGCGATCGGCTGCTAGGTCGGTTTCATGGTAACTTTCAGCGCTAATCTCAGGTGGATGTCCAGAATGATCAGTAAATCGTTGAGCTGCATCACCGATGTGGGTATAGCCCTTGACAAAAGCCTGGTCAAGGCTGCTATCCAGATTCGCTAATCGTTGAGCCGCATCACCGATGTGGGTATAGCCGCTGACAAAAGCCTGGTCAAGGCTGCTATCCAAGTTGGTTATTCGCCGTGCCGCATCACCAATGCGCACATACCCTCCATCGACAACCTTATCAAGTCCTTTATCGAGAGAAGTAACATACTGGCAAAACTGATACAGCCCATTCCCCGATTTTAAATAAAGAGTGTTAACAGTTGAATCAATGGTAACACCGTAAGTGCAAAACAGCCTCAGAATCAACTTCCCAAGCGGCGCAAAAATAACATACTCGATACTTGCCCAGGGTGGCAAGTATATTCCTTTTTGTAATAATTTAGCCAAGTTCAGGAACAGCAGAACCCCGGCAATATTCAAACGCAAGGCCGCCCACACACCTTCGAGTGAATAGACACTTACTGATGTCGCATAGGGCAGCAATCCCGAAATCAATTGGGGGTAAACTCCAAGGATAACACACAAAGCGGCAGTTCCGACGATAGCTAAATGCACACTTACGGGTATTTTATTTACAATCCTGGCCCGTGCCTTGAAAAACCCAAGATAGACTAACTTACAAAAAGAGGCAGCTGTTCCGATACTGGCAAGCATCAGCAAGACTTCAGCCAGACCGACATCGTACATGGCATGTTTCAGGATATATTTACTGACATATCCGCTGAAGAAGGGCACTCCAGAAATGGAAAGCGCTCCTATAATAACCCCTATTGTCACTATAGGCAATGTTTTCCAAATATATTGTTTGTGCCTTTCCTCTTCCTTTGTGCCTCTATGTGTAAGCTCATGCAAATCTTCAGTTTGTGCTGCATAAATAACTGCGCCGACACTCATAAAAAGCAACGCTTTGTAGAGCATATGATTAACCGCATGCAATAACGAGCCATCAACGCCATAAGCTGTGGCAAGCCCTGCACCGGCCACCATATAGCCCACCTGACTGACGATATGGTACGATAGCAGCCGGCGCATGTCATTCTGGAGTAAGGCACAGATAACCCCCAC
>DATIKA010000064.1:0-2597 GCA_035478055.1 Candidatus Limnocylindrales bacterium
GATACAAAAATATAATTTTTGGGTTTGAAGGAGGCGAAAGCAGATCAAAATTATAACAGAAAACATTACCCTTTCCCAGGAAATTGACGATCTGCTGTCTGGTTGCTCTAAAAGGGCTGTCACTTTGGGGCAGTTAATCGATGGCATCGATGAGCGAAGTCTGGGTTTGTTTTTTGTTCTGCTGGCTTTACCGCTTTTTATTCCGCTTCCTCCTGGCATCGGTGCGCCATTCGGCATTTTATTGCTAATTTGGTCTGTACAGCGCTTAATCGGCATTCAAACCCCCTGGTGTCCGGGTTTTCTGCGGAAAAAGGTATTTTCAGAACAGTTGGCTACGATCATTAGGCGAAAAGGTTTGCCGATTGTTCGTAAGTTTGAAAAATTGGGCAGGAATGTCTAGGGGACGGGGTTATTGACAACCTTTTCTTCACAAGTCCCTGTAAACTCAGCTGTGTTGTCAACAACCCCGTCCCCTAGACATCCTTCGTATTTCTATTTCTTCACGACGTAAGTTTTTGCCAGGCGATCACCGAGACGCTGCTTTGTCGGTGAGTTCCAGATAAAGATTGCTCCAAGCAAGTATAAGAAAAAGCCATCGACAATTCTCATAAAGTTGCGGATAAAAGCAGCAGTGAGAGTACATGGCGAGCCGTCTTCCATCGTTACTCGCAGGCCCAGAGCCAGTTTGCCAAGAGTTCCGCCCAGGTTAGCTTCGAGAAGCCAGAAATAAAGAAAACTAAGCAGGATCGACAGAAAAGACGAGATACCATCCATTTCAAAACCGCCGTTTGCTATTCCACCGAAAACAGATGTAATCAGAAAGCCAATAATGCTAAGAATTATGCCATCGATAGCAAGTGCAACAAAACGTAAACCTACCCCGACAGTGCGTTCATGACTGTACACATCATAATTCACCATTTCAGTGACCTCCAATTTGTTTTAAATATCAATGAAACAAATGTCTAGGGGACGGGGTTGGTGACAACCTTTTTCTACACAAGTCCCTGTAAACTCAGTTGTTTTGTCAATAATCCCGTCCCCTAGACATTTAGCAAAAGGCAGCGCTGAAAGATTTATGTTTCTAGCTGGTTTGCACGCATCGGCTTACGATTTAAGAGATCATACATGATTGGCACAACCAGCAGCGTCAGCAGGGTTGCGTAAGTTAAACCCCCGATTGCAACGACCGCCATGGGCTGGGTGGCATCAGATCCACTACCGAGGCCAAGAGCAATCGGAGTCATGGCCAGAACGGTGGTTAATGTTGTCATAAGAATCGGGCGCACCCTGACCATGCCGGTTTCAATTAGAGCCTGGCGTTTCTGACGACCGGCTGCCCTTAGCTTGTTGACATAGTCGATATAGACAATACCGTTATTAACTACAACGCCGATCAAAATCAGGAATCCGAGCATGGCGGGAAGTGACAACTCTATTCCGGTAACCCAAAGCAGCAACAACCCACCGGTAAACGCAAGCGGAATGGTAAGCAGGATAATGAAAGGTGAAAGTAAACTCTGAAACTGGGCAACCATGATCAGGTAGATTAAGATAATCGCCAGTAAGACCATCAAAATTATATCATCAATAGCGTTCTCAATCATCTCAGTTTCGCCGGCAATCTCAAACATCATGCCCTGCGGCGGTGTGTAACCGGCCAATCGGCTCTCAATGTCACGGCTGATCAGGCCGATGTTATAGCCTTCCTCGAGAGTGGCCGTAACTGAAATATAACGGGATTGATTATCCCTTCTTATGGACGATGGACTATATGCATCACTGATAATAGCGACATCACTGAGCAAAACTTCCGTTTCTGTGCCATCCTGTTTGGTTACCATAAAAACATAATCGCGGATATTTTCGCGAGTCAGGCTTTCTGTTTCCGGGCCAGCTACAATGACCGGGTAATCTCCCTGTTCGGCCCTGATAGTTGTCGATCGCGTTTCCCCGGAGAGGACACCGGCAATCTCCCTGAAAACCTGCGCCACGGTCAGCCCTTCTCGCATCGCAGCATTTTTATCAACTTCTATCCGGGTTTCCCGTCCCCGGTCATCATCACCGGCAGAGACCTCAGCTACACCTTCGATTGACAACAGGATACTGGCCACTTCATCGGCAGCCCTAAACAGATCATCAAGCGAATTTCCCTTAACCACTACCTCAATACCGTTTCCGACCAGAACCGACATATCCATATTAGATGTTGAGACGTCTATTTCTCCCTCGATGTCCGCTGTTTTCTCGAGGATCAATTCAGCTACTTCGGCGTTGGTCATAGTCCGATTTTCTCTTAAAAGGATATAAAAAGAGATATCACCCGCTGAAAACCCCATCTGCATTGAAGGATCGTTGCCCATCGCGCCAACGCTAGTTACCTCGTCGATTTCAAGAATCCTCTCTTGGACCTTGTCGCCGATTGAATAAGTGTCTTCTGTGCTGCTATCAGGGGGCATGGTCAGGCTAGCGCTCATCTGTGCGGATTCCATTTCGGGCATGAAGCTAGTCTCGATAATGGTAATTCCGTATATGCTTAGCCCGAGCAGCAGTGACACAAAGATTAGTACAACAGCTTTATACTTTAGTGAAAAATA
>DATIKA010000065.1:0-5014 GCA_035478055.1 Candidatus Limnocylindrales bacterium
GATTATCCATGGGCTGCCAGTACTAGGCATGCGCAATGCTTTGTCTGATGTGGTGCTGAATAACGCTGTGGACGAGGTGGTTATCGCCATGCCTTCGGCTCCGTACAGCGTGTTGCAGGAAGTAGTGGGCTTATGTGCAGGCCTGCCGGTCAAGATCAAGACCGTCCCCGGTATCTATGCGATTTTAGACGGCCAGGTTAGCATTAATGCTCTAAAAGAAGTGGAAATAGAGGATCTTTTGAGGCGCCCGCCGGTTAAGCAAGAATTGCAGGAAGTATCTGCTTACCTGACCGGGCAGACAGTATTGATTACCGGGGCAGGGGGTTCGATTGGCTCGGAGCTCTGCCGGCAGATAGCAGTGCTGGGGCCAAAAATGATGCTGCTTTTTGATCATGACGAGAATGGTATCTTTTACACCCATCATGAACTTGTTGGTAAACATCCTCATATGGAAATCTACCCGTTTGTGGGCGATATCAAGGATCGGGATGCGTTACAGAAAATGTTTGCTGGATACCGCCCCGGCGTTGTTTTTCATGCTGCTGCGCATAAGCATGTGCCTTTAATGGAGTTGAATGTGGAAGAAGCGGTGCGCAATAATATCGTTGGCAGTAGAACTTTGATCGATCTTGCTGCTGATTTTGGGGTGAAGCGTTTTGTTTTTATTTCTACCGATAAGGCGGTTAACCCGAGCAGCGCGATGGGGGCAACCAAGCGGGCGGTGGAGGTCTATTTACAGAAAAAAGCGCGCAGCTGTAATAGCTGTGTTTACTGCTCGGTGCGTTTTGGAAACGTGCTCGGCAGTCAGGGCAGCGTAGTATTGCTTTTCCAGAAACAGATAGCGAATGGTGGCCCGGTAACGGTTACGCATCCGGAGATGAAACGCTACTTTATGACTATCCCGGAGGCGGTGCAGCTGGTGATTCAGGCCGGCGCTCTGGGCAGGGGCGGAGAAATATTTGTGCTCGATATGGGTGAGCCGGTTAAAATTGTTGACCTGGCGCGCGATATGATTATTCTTTCGGGACTGAAGCCGGGTCGTGATATCAAAATTGAATTTACCGGTTTAAGGCCCGGCGAGAAGCTTTTCGAGGAGCTGTTTAACGATCGCGAACAGTTTGCCATGACCCGGCACGAGCGTATTTTTATCGCGCCCGATACTGCCTGGGATGAGGCGGAAATAAACCGTGAGTTGGAGCTGTTAAAACTACGGCTGGGGCCGCACGGGGATAGAGTTCTGGACACCATTTTTGCACCTTGACATGAAAGGAAATAAGTATGAAAATATTGGTAACCGGCGGGGCGGGGTATATCGGCTCCCATGCGGTGCGCGTGCTTGTAAGAGCCGGCCACGAGGTGGTTGTGTATGATAATTTTAGCCGGGGCCATCGGGAGGCGGTTGAAGGTTTTGCGGTAGTGGAGGGCGATATCGCCGATCGGGCAAAACTGGAACAGGTTCTAACAGAGCACCGGGTCAGCGCGGTGATGCATTTTGCGGCACACAGCCAGGTCGGGGAATCGGTGGAGAAACCGGCTGTCTATTATATGAATAATGTGGTGGGGGGGCTGTCTTTGCTTGGGGCAGTTCTTGCTGCAGGGGTAAAGCATTTCGTCTTTTCTTCGAGCGCGGCGGTGTATGGGGAGCCGGAAGCGGTACCGATTGTTGAGAGCCACCCGCTGCGGCCGACCAATCCCTATGGCGAGACCAAAGTGGTTCTGGAAAAGGCGCTTCAGTATTACGGACATGCTTATGGGTTAAAGTCGGCTTCGTTGCGCTATTTCAATGCTGCCGGGGCTGCCGTGGACGGCAGCAGCGGTGAGGATCATACACCGGAAACGCACCTGATACCGTTGGTGCTGGAGGCGGTATCAGGAAAAAGGAAGAATGTGGTAGTGTTTGGCGATGATTATCCTACGGCCGATGGAACAGCGGTGCGGGATTATATCCATGTTGATGATCTGGCGGATGCTCATGTGCTGGTCTTGGAGGCACTTTTGCGGGGTGCCAGGGGCGGAGTGTATAACCTGGGCAATGGCCTGGGGTATACAGTTCTGGAAGTGATCCGGGCTGTGGAGAAAGTTACGGGCAGGACAGTGCCGTATGAGTTTGGAGCGAGGCGCGCGGGCGATCCGGCAGTGCTGGTGGCTTCGGCTGCGAAGGCGGAATCTGAACTGGGGTGGCGTCCGCAACAGGCAAGTTTAGAACAGATTGTGGCGACAGCGTGGAAGTGGCGGCGTCAGCGGCCGGATGGTTGGCAGAAGTAGCTTTTTTGGCCCGGATTTTGGCTGAGTTCGCCATTGCATCATGGCAGTTTTTGAATAAATCGGGTGGTTTCAAAAAAAAGAGAGGTTTTCACAAGGGAGGAAATATTGAAAGTGAGCGTCTCGCGGAGTGAAATAAGGAAGAAAAGGAAATTTTCCGGAAGGTCAAAATTTTATAGTACCCTGGCATTCGTGATGATTGTGCTTGGGTTTGGTCTGCTGGCCCATGCCGGATATGAGCGTTTGGTGGTGCGTCGTAATCAGGCGCAGCTACGTGATGATTTCACGCCATCGGCAGGCTTCGCCAGACTTGTTACAGAAGATCTGGGAACCGTTGCTATCACCGAATGGCAGCCGATGCGAATGATCATTCCGGCTATAGATGTTGATTTGATTGCCGTAGGCGGGGGGGACGTTTTTGACAAGGCACTTTTGAATTTAGGACCAACGCATTTTAATGATCAATACAGCGCTGTTATGCGGGAACTTGGCATTAAGTCCAGTTTGCCTAATACCGAATCGGGAAACGTGTCTTTTGCCGGGCACCGTGCGGGAAGGTGGAACTTCTTTCTCGATATTGACCAACTGGTGGAAGGCGACGAAATCTTTCTCGATGTCGCCGGTTACCGTTTTATTTATCATGTGGAGTGGGTGAGGATATTCAGCAAGTACGACTGGGATCCAATTCGGTATACTGACTATCCGGCCATTACGTTGCAAACCTGCGATCCGAAACATGTGGAAAACCCGGATTACAGATTGATGGCCAGAGGGAAATTATACGAGGTGATCAGAGTCCCGGCGGAGTAAGCACCGGGGGCGGCAGGCGATAGGAAGGATGAATTATTTTTGCCAGGCGAAGTAGAGAACTAGAAGAAACCCGGTAACGGTTGCCGCCGTCCCACTGATGGTGAACTGGGTGGGGAGCAGCGCCCTGGCTGAACCAATAATCAACCCGGTTAACAGAAAAGTGATAGCAGAGTTGTAGCGTCGGTAGAGGGCGGAGAGCAGGCGGGCCAGACCGAAGATACCAACGGCAAAACCGGCGGTGAGGAAAGCTAATTTCTGCCATTCCCAGTTGCTAAAAACATGAATGACATCGTCGTACAGGTTCATAATGATCAGGACGGAACTGCCTGAAACACCGGGCAGCAGCATGGTGGCGCTGGCCAGAGATCCCCCGAGGAAAAAGTGAAAGTAGCCTCCCGGTGGCAGCACTGTAAAAGTGGTGGTCGGGTCGCCGACAATAAACCAGGTGATGATGAAGCCGGCGCCGCCGAGAATGAGCGGCCCAATGGTGAGTTTTCCCTTCTGGCGGTGTTTGATCACTACCGGTACCGATGCCAGCAGCATACCCAGCAAAAAAGATGTCAGGATGGCGTTATAGTGCACAAGCAGGTAGCTTATGGCATAGATGCCTGCCAACGCACCGCTGGCAGCACCAAGCATGTGGGGCAGATACGGTTTCAGGTTCATCCGGGAAAGGTCGTCGAGAAGTTCATAGTAGAACCCCAAAATAAGAATTACCGTCCCGGCGCTTAGCCCGGGCAGGGTAAAGGTGACGCCGATAAAGACTCCTTGTAATAGTTTTGTAAGCATGTCAGCTCCTTATAGTGTCAATTGGCAGGTTTTTAGTTACAGGTTAAGTTGATTAGTGCTGCAGCGAAAATCAGCGTGTTGTGCTAAATCGCTTGGCCTTAGGTGTCGTTCCACCGCATTTATCACCGTGGTGTGGGGACACTCCTGATAGAGGAATGTCCCCTCAGGGAACTTCGCTGCGCTGCGGTGACGCTCGAACCGCCCCCATGGCACCGCTGGCAAATTGTACCCATGGCACCGCTCATCCGGTGGAATTTGTTTGCCATCATCATTCTTCGTGCTTAAGGTTTACCACATCAGGAGTACCTATGTCAAAAAAAGTGAATGGATGATCGCTTCATGCTTAAAATTGTTAAATACAGCTCCGAAATAAAAGTAATCGGTGTTGTTTCTGACACGCATGTGCCGACCAGGGCGCGTTTCATCCCGCCAAAACTGTACAGGTTGTTTGAAGGGGTGCAGCTGATCCTTCATGCCGGGGATATTGTTGATGAAAAGGTTTTAAGTGAGCTGAGATTGGTGGCTCCGGTAGAGGCAGTAGCCGGGAATATGGATCCGGTGCATTTGCATAATAGCCTGGGGCGGTTCAAGTTGGTCAGGATAGGTAAACTGACAATTGGACTTATGCATGGCGACACGGTAGGGCGTAGGGCTGGCTTCGCGCAGGCTATTGAACTTTTTAAGCCCGAATGTCTTGCCGCAATTGTGTTCGGGCATCTGCATCAACCGGTCTCGAAATATCACGGGGGTGTGTTATGCTTTAATCCGGGATCGGCGGTTGATCCGCGTCAAATGGCGAGGCCCTCATGTGGACGGCTGCTGATTGACAGCGCGCAAATCAGCGGCGAGATTCTCTATTTATAAGAGGAGGTACGAGTGTGGACAAGGAGAAACAAAAAGTAATTCACGAACGTGTCATGTTGGCAGCAACAAATTCCAGGTTGTCCTGTAATGAGGCTTTTGCCATCGCGGCTGAAATTGAATGTTCGGTGGAAGAGGTAGGCAGAGTTTGCAATGAAATTGCAGTGAAAATAGTTCAGTGCCAGTTGGGGTGCTTCTGACATGCACTATGCGCTGGCCGGGAGAGTAAATGCCGCGCCCGGCAGTGAAGACAACCGTGATTAACGTAATGCACTGCCGGGTCTGGCACCGC
>DATIKA010000066.1:0-12844 GCA_035478055.1 Candidatus Limnocylindrales bacterium
GAATCGTTTCCAGTCGGATTTCATCGACTTTTTCTACCCGACCAGTAACGCCAACAAATGGTTCTGTCCCTACTCCTGGCATAAAAGTTCCCATACCCAGGGTTTGAAAAGTACAATGGCTATAGTTACCGATGTAACCAGCCCCAGCTCCGGCCAGAGCATTACGGACCTTGTCTTCATAGCCGACAGGAATAAAAACAACTAGCTTCAGCAGCTGCTCATTACCGGTTGGGTCAAGCACCTGCCCCTCTTCAACAGATAACCCCAAACTCGTGGCCAGTTGGAAACTAACTCCATGGGGAACCACATCAAAATTCGTGTGAGCACAGAATATATTTAACCTGTGCCGGATCGCCGCTGCGACCAAAGCACCTTTGGGTGAGCTTTCATCAATAGAAGACAACGCCCGGTGAAAGAGTGGGTGGTGCGTAACCAAAAGCTCTGCACCCCAGGAGCAAGCAGCTTCGATACTCGCGCTATCTGAATCAAGGACAACAAGAATTCTCGTTACTGAAGCATCCGGATTGCCCAGTTGCAAGCCAACGGAGTCACCCGGCAAAGCAACAGCTGCCGGAGCCAGTTCTTCCATGTATTCGACTATTGTTTTAACTGTAGCCAGCACCATGTCTATACCACCTGACAAAATAATCACACATATCGCTAAAGGCATCATGATGTTACAGTTGCAAGCTTCAAGTTAAAAGAACATCTGAAAATGGCAGCTGCCCGGACTAAGCATAGCAGAAAGCCTCTATTTTCTTTTGAAATTCTTCCGCCAAGCGCTGGTAAATAGTGCCGAGTGCACTGCCATTAACCGGAGCACCATCGATCAGGATTACCGGTTTCACTTCCGCCATACTGGAGGCAATCCAAACCTCTGTTGCTTTTTTTAGTTCATTTAAGGTGAAAGCCTCTTCGAAACAGGGTATCTCAAGTTCGGCGAGAATATCCAGGACAATGCGACGGGTAATACCGGAAAGAATCAAATTCGACTCTGGGTGGGTGCGCACATTTCCTTCAATGACAGCAAACACATTGGAGCGTGATCCCTCGGTAACGATTCCTTCGGGTCTATAGAGAATTGCCTCGGCGGCACCGGCTTCAGCAGCCTTTTGCCTTGCCAGAACGTTCGGCAACAAATTGACCGTTTTAATATGGCAATTAAGCCACCGCTCGTCAGGTAGAATAATACAACTGACTGACCCAGGTGCGGCAGCAGTGGGAAGCCCCCTGATAAAGATAATCAGGGAAGGTGAAGCGTTGTCAGGGAACAGGTGATCTCGCTCGGCATGCCCCCTGGTCAACTGCATATAGATATACCCTTCCGTACGACCGCTTTTTTTGATAAGTTCTTTGACTATTTTTTCAATATCATTGCTGGAATATGGCAAATCGATGCTAATTGCCGCAGCGCTTCGATGCAGCCGCTCCAGATGCGCGGCGAGATAAAAAGGAACACCGTTGTAGATTTTGATTACTTCATAAACTCCGTCGCCAAAAAAATAGCCCCGATCTTCCAGCGGAACGCGGGCTTCAGCAAGATCACAAACCTTACCGTCTATCCAGGCTAAATTCTGCATTTTCACTCACCTCCGGGATATTAGGGCGATGCAACGCGAGCGTGAAGGCAAATTTTCTTTTCCGCCAACCTCTCCCGACTGAGTTGCGAGAGGTTGAAGAGGTTGGCGGGTATATTTTCACTTACCTTAACCGATTACGTTAACGGCTACCCGATGCATTAAGCTCGCGACGCTTTAGTTTGCGGCGTCTCCTGCGGCGTACCAACAACACTATCAAAACAATGAGAGCCGCTATAATAAGAATCGGCCATATAACCAGCGGTATTGACCAGACCTGGTTGATTCTCCCCGCAGTGGCAGCATAATAATTTTCAATTTGTGGTAATCCGGCGGCACCCACAGGTTGAGCTGCCGCATAAGCAACAACCGTTTGCCATACTTTAAGTTCTTCGCCGTCCACCCGAACAATCAGCTGATCAAGATTTTCTGCAGACACGGGGTTTCCGTCACTATCTTTGAGAACAACATTGAGTTGTGGCAGCATTTCGCCAATCATGGGCAGGAAAGATACGATGTAAGTGTCTGTGATCAAATTATAGAGCTGTTCGTCGCCGCGGTTAAGGGGCACGTACCCATCGTTTCCGGTGCCCTGCCTTCCGTCGCCGGTGTACCGTTCGGCACTGATTACCGCTCTTGTGGTCGGTATAGGCAAATCTAAAAACGGGACTGTAAAAAGTACTGCGTTGGTGGGGTTAAAATTATAGCGCAACCCGGAAAACTGCAAGAAATAAGCATCGCCCATCAATTCCGAGAGCAACACTGCAACTTCAAGGACACGACGTATTTCTTCTCCGGTCAAATAGACTGAAACAATCGAATAACCGGCTTGACCGTCCGGGCCGATTCCGAGCCCAATCAATTGAGTCAGGTCATAGAATGAAATTTTGTCCATTGAATGCGGCATCGTGCCCGGTATAACACTGCCCCGAATCGACCCATTAGCTTGAATCGCAAAATCAGCTCTTTGCCCGGTCTTTTCCCAGGTTATCAGGCGCATAGCATCGGCAATAAAATTTCCGAAAGGCGATTCCTGCAATGGCGGATAATCTGGCAGTTTAAAATCAGAGAGGGCTACTACATCAAGAATATGCTTAAAACGGTCGCCCGTTTTTTGCGCTATATACGCATTGAGCTCTGCCGTAAAACTGTCAATTGCTTCATTAACTTCCGGATCGAGCGCGAAACTGTGATCAAGGGGCAGTAAGAACGGTTCCCCGTCATCAACATTGCGAATGCGAACTGCCTCGGTTGCAGGGTTGAAGGCCAGATGAAGTTGCCCGAGATACTTTAAAAGAGAACCGGCCTGAACAATAATGGTATCGTTTTCCACTACCGGCTCTTCCAACGCCGTATGAGAATGTCCGCCGATAATAACATGAATCCCGGGAACGCTGCGCGCCAGTTCGCGGTCTTCCTCAACATTGGAATGAGAGAGGGCGATAATCAACTGTGCCCCCTGGTTCTGTAAATCGGATACCATGCGGCGTGCTGTTTCATGTTGATCGGAAAATTCGATAGGTTCATGGTTGACGGTATAGGAAACAGCCTGTTTGCCAATCAGCCCGAACAGGCCAACCTTGAGTCCATTTTCGAGCTCTATGATATGGTTTTCCCTGAAAAGGCCAAGCTGAGCTATAAGATGATCCGGTGGCACTACAGTGTTGGACGCAAGGGCAACCATAGAATCATGAGTTTCAGGGTAGCCTACCATTTTAAGATAGCGCGCCAGATTATCCGTGCCGTAGTCATATTCATGGTTGCCAATGGCAATGGCATCGTAACCAATCATACGTTTCAGGGTAAGTTCCGGGGCAAAGCCAAGCGGTACCAGCCAACTGAAAGCAGACCCACCGATAAAGTCGCCACTCGAAAGCAACAGGACTGGCTCACCGGCAACAGCTTTTTCCTGGCGAATCTGTGCCACAGCTGTAGCAAGGCGGGCGTAACCTCCCACGGACGGGTTTTCCCTATCCGGGTGGAAATCAACTGCAGACGTGTGCGGTATGAGCGCACCATGTTCATCGTTGGTATGCAGTATTGTTAAATACAACTCCTCCCCCGTGGCGGACGCTGCTTGTGGTGTATAGAAAATACCAACTGTTAAAGTGGCAACAAATAAAACTAATACCAGACCCCATCCGAACGCTGTACGATATCTGATGTTGGAGAACGCAAACATCTAATCACCCCTCTTGCGAAATTTATACAATTCTATTCTATCACAAGCCCTTCATCCAGAAAATATCATCAGAAAAATACTTAAAGAAGAGGATCAAGAAATATTTCCATGCTCCCCCCACAGGCCATTCCCTCTTCTGACGCTGCATCTTCAGTCAGATGCAACTGCATTAACCCGGGTTGAAGCTGCTCGAGCCGTAACAAAGCTTCCCTTCTGACTTCTGCTTCGGCACACCCTCCGCCTATAGACCCTTTTATACTTCCGTCAGGGTAGATCAGTAACTGGGAACCTTCCCGACCCGGTGTAGATCCGCGGGTGTTGACGACAGTAGCCAAAAGTACCTTCCTATTGTCAGCCTCAAGCGCCGTCAGTGCGTGCAAAACATCCTTCTGGACTACTTCACCGGCACTTCCGCCACTTCGCCTGACCTGGGTAATCTCGGCCAGTATGCTTAACGCAATCTCTGATTCCGTGGCTGCACCAATCGATAAACCGATCGGAGAGTGGACCCATTCCAGTTTTTCCCTCGGATAACCTTTAGCCTCCAACGCTTCCATTTGAACGCGCACCCGTCTCCGGCTCCCGATCATACCGATATAAGCTGCCTGCCATGCGAGGGCTTTCTCCAGGCAAATCCTGTCGTGACGATGCCCCCGCGTAACAATAACCAGGTAATCACAGGTGGAAGGCATCAGGTGATCTATGGCGCGGTCGAACGGATCGCAGATGGTGTGATGGGCAAGCGGATGTCGGGTGATCGAAGAAAAAGAGGGGCGATCGTCAATCAAGATTATCTCGTAATCGAGCAGGGCAGCCATTCGGCAAAGGGCTCCCCCAACATGACCGCCGCCCAGGATGATCAGGCGGGGAGGTGGTGTATAGAGCTGAACAAACAGATCCAGTTGATCTCCGTTTTCACCGTTCACCTTCACCAGAGCATTTTTTCCGCTTTTAATTACTGCCTCAGCTGCTACCTTTATTTTTTGAGTCGTATATTCATCTAACCGGCTAGAAAATACTTCATTCTCTGTAATAATTATCTTTTCACCAATTAACCTGGTATCTGCACTGTGCCTGATCAAAGTGATCAGAGCAACCGTTTTTCTTCTGTTTAAAATATCCATAATCTGTCCATAGATTCTCACGAGCAACCCCCCCTGCATCGCAAATGCAGAACTATAATATCTGGCGGTCATGCAGGGCAGGAAATACAGCCCGGATGGCAGCAACTTTGCCCAGATCGATCTTTGCCGCTAATAACTCTTCATCTGTGCCGGCCAGAGCAACTATTTCACCCCAGGGATCAACAACCATGCTGTTCCCGCAAAAAGTATGCTCTTTAAGGTGTCCTGCACAATTACATGAAACAAGATAGCAGAGATTTTCCAGCGCTCTGGCCCGGTTAAGCAACAACCAATGTTCCAGCCGCGCCAGCGGCCATGCTGAAACCACGAAGATGACCTCTGCCCCGGCTTCAACCATTTTGCGATAGAGCTCTGGAAAACGGAGATCATAGCAAATGCTTATGCCCCAAATGCCGAAATCTGTTTTGAGTGTTACGATGTCTGCTCCCCTGGTCATAATTTTGCCTTCCTGTGAATGGTAGCCAAAAAGGTGAATCTTCCGGTACTTGCCAACCAGGGAACCATCAGGTCCAATTAACAGCGCAGTATTGTAGAAATCGCTGCCATCCTTCTCAATGATGCTTCCCGCCAGCAGATAGCAGCCGATTTTTTCAGCCCAGGGCGCCAACCGGGTAAAGGTTTCCCCTTGCAAAGATTCGCTTTCGGTGGCGTAGCGCTCAAAATTAAAGAAGCCGGTGCCCCAAATCTCTGGCAGCACAACAATGTCTGGACGGTTTTCATCGCCGTTGATTTGCGCGAAGTAACCTTCGACCCGCGCAAAACGGTCGGCCTTGAGCTCACTATCGTCAAAAGCCAGCTGAATAATCTTTATTAGCATGATGAACTAAAACTCCTTTATAGTAGTCATGTTCATTGAAACAAACACGTATTAAGTGCCGGAACTACTTCAACCTTACATCGCTTATGGCAGAGCAGCGTCGATCACCCCTCCGCCCAACACTTCTTCCCCCCGGTAAAAAACTGCTGACTGACCGGGAGTAACTGCTTTTTGCTCCTGCTCAAAAATTACCCGGGCATAACCATTTTCCGGAGGGTAAAGCAGCGCCGGTACGGCCTGAGCGCGGTAACGTATTTTAACTTCCACCGGCAATGGTTGGTTTGATGCTGCACCGGCAACGTAATTGAGTTTTCCGGCAATCAAACCGGCACTGCATGTTTCCCGTTCAGTGCCCACAACCACCTGATTGCCGTGCGCATCGATGCGTACCACATACATCGGTTCCGGCGTAGACAGGCCGAGCCTTTTGCGCTGACCCACCGTATAAAAAGCAATTCCGTTGTGATGGCCCAATTTGAGGCCGGTAGTGGAAACTATATCGCCAGGCTGCACAGCCTCCGGACACTCCCGCTCCATGAATGAACGGTAATCATTGTCGGGGATAAAACATATTTCCTGGCTTTCTTTTTTGTCGGCAACTCCCAACCCGCACGTGGCGGCAATCTCCCGTATCTGCTCTTTAGTCATATCACCCAGGGGGAAAAGAGTAGACGCCAATTCCTTCTGTCCAAGGACATAGAGCACATAGCTCTGATCTTTCCGCCGATCATGTCCCTTGAAAAGCTTGTAACGGCCGCCTTGTGGATCAAGTTTAATGCGGGCATAATGCCCTGTAGCGACAGAGGTAATCCCCATTGCCTGGGCCTTGTTCAGTAAATATGAAAACTTTATAGTGCGATTACATTCAATGCAGGGATTCGGAGTTCTGCCCTGCATGTATTCTGCGGTAAAATTACATACCACGTTTTGATAAAATTCTTCCTTCATGTTCATGACATGGTGCGGGATTTCAAGCCTAGCGGCTACTTTTCGGGCATCATTTACCGCTTCCATCGAACAACAGCCTTTAAAATCGGCGCTGGCTTGCTCTTCAGACAACGGATCAATCCACAGGCGCATCGTTACGCCGACAACACTGTAACCGGCTTCTTTGAGCAGAAGTGCGGCAACTGAACTGTCCACACCACCGCTCATGGCTACCATGACCTTTGATCCCTCTGTTATTTTACCCAAGCCTTCTATCCCCTGTTCTGTTGTGCCAGACCGTGAGCCAGAATACCGATTTGCAGCGGACTGTGCAATATACAACCTTGCTTTTAACAAAAGCTACGAATGCTGAGTTCTGCTCTCTTACTTCTTTATTGTAAATCCAATCGGGTGGTTAAGCGGCGCCGTTTCCAGATAACGTCCATCACAAAAGCCAAGTAAACGGCAGCGGTTAAAATCAATTTTACCTTTTTCGTCTGTAATATCCGTTGAGATGTAAGAGGCAACAACGCGGCCAATAAAAACAAAATGGCTTCCCAGACGCAAGGTGTGCTCAACTTTGCACTCCATACTGATTGGGCATTCATCGATCAACGGAGCATACTGCAGTGTGCCCAGGATCGGTGTAAGTCTGAAGTGTTCAAACTTATTCAAATCCTTGCCGCTCAAGGTGCCGCATCCGTCAACCAGAGAAACCTGGTCAGAATAGGGAATATTTACAGTAAATTCGCCCGTCTCCTGGATTAAATGGCAAGAATGGCGGTTGGGTCGAACCGAGGCGGAAATCATCGGCGGCGAAGAATTAACCACTCCAACCCAGGCAAGAGTTATGATGTTTTGTTCAACGCTATTGCCACAGGTTATCAGAGCAGTCGGGACCGGCCCCAACAACAAACTTGCCGGCTGTTTCATTTTAGCCACGTGTAAAACCTCCTTAATTTTAATAAAACCGGGAATTTCACTGTAATTACATTTTACCAGATATTATCGAAAAGAACTGTAAGGATACAGGTTATCGGTCAAACAGAAAGATAAAAAAACCAGGTCAATGATGTTGTGACGCACAGGTTAGATGAATCAGACCAACTTTATCAGGCGGGTATTCGTTGACAGAATCTGTTACAATATTGTTACGCCTATGAAAACACTAATCCAGCAAATTAAAGAGGAATCGGAAAAAAACAGAGCAAATCTGATCCAGTTGATTCAGGATACCGTACGGATACCCAGTTATCCTGGTGAAACTGAAAAAATACAGCTGTTTCTGCAGGAGAAAATGGCTGGCCTGGGTATGGAAACCCGTATTGTTAAGATAGAGCCTGAAAAACTGAAAAAATATAAAGGCTTCAGTTATGACGGATTTTCCTATGATCGCCGATACTGCCTGACGGGTATAAAAAAGGGTAAGGGCAACTCGGGTAAATCTTTAATCCTGAACGGCCATGTCGACGTGGTCCCACCAGGAGATTTAACCAGTTGGCATGGTGATCCCTTGAGCGGTAAACTGGAACAGGGTAAAATTTACGGCAGGGGATCGTTAGATATGAAAGCGGGGCTCTGTGCGGCTATTACCGCCATAAAAGTTTTGCATGATATTGGTTTTAAAAATAACGGAGATATTATTGTCAGCAGCGTCTGTGGGGAAGAAACTGGCGGATGCGGCGCTTTTGCCGTTGTGGAAGATGGCCTCACGGCCGACGGATGCATCATTTTAGAACCGACCAAACTCAACATTTGCCATATCCAATCAGGTTGCCATACTTTTAAAATAAAAATCAAAGGCAGTTCCATTCACGCCTGTATGGCTTACAAAGGGGTAAATGCCATTGATAAATTTCTGGTTATCTACGAAGCACTGAAAAGTATGGACCGGCGCAGGCACGAGCGATTTTCCAACATCTACTACGAATACAGCTACAACGTGGCTCCTATGAGTGTAGGTATAATATCCGCCGGAGAATGGCCATCAAGCGTGCCCGACCTTCTGATAGCTCATGGACGAATGGGCATTTTCCCCGGAGAAACAGCGGAAGAAATGCACCGGGAATTTGAAGAAACACTCAGGACTGCAGCCAGCAATGATCCCTGGCTCACCAACAACATGCCTGAAATTGAATGGTACGAAGGCCTTTTTGAACCAACGAGCACAGACTTTAATAGCAGTTTAATCAAGACCCTCGCGGAAAGCCATCAGAAAATACTCAATCGCGAAGCAAAATTCGAAGCTGCAACCTACGGTTCCGACATGCGGATATTTAATATCTATGCCGGTATACCAACGGTCCTCTACGGACCCGGTGACGTAAGTCTTGCCCATACGGCTAATGAAAATATTGAAATAGACCAGGTGATGGAAACAGTAAATTCAATCGCACTGATGATCACCACATGGTGCAAAGGCGAGTTGTGGGATGCCTCCAAGGAAAGTTCCTATTGCCTTTACTGAAAATTTGTCGTAATATTATGGCAGGAAAGAATATTCGCTGTCTTGCTCTCTGCGAAGTACTTTTCGCCAACTGGTTTACATACCTTCACTGTTTGAATCAAAAACGCCTGAACTGTGATCACTGAAGCGCACGGCTGAACCCCGGCCCCGGGGGAGGGGAATAGCTAAAGGAGAATTCAGTGCATACTTTCCAGAGCGTAGTTTTGCAGCCTGACGAACAATTATATTGAAAGGAGGGATCACGTTATGCCGACTTACGAATATATTTGCCAGGACTGTAAAGAAATAACAGATGTGCGTGCAACCATGGAAGAAAAGGGAAAAGGCTTAAATGTCAGCTGCAGCTCGTGCGGAAGCAATAACATGACCCAGTTTTTTGGGAATGCGACCGTTACTGCTGCTTTTCCGTTGCACTGACACTTACCTCTTCTTTTATCCGATGTTTAATCGAATTTGTGTCGATAGTGGATAAGGGAAGATTTTATCGACCCATTCGAGAACCACTTCCACTTATTCTAATAAATAACCAGAGACTTCAAGCAAACGGCGGAGGCAACTTGCCCCCGCCGTTTAAGATTTGTTCATGGTGGGCGAAGCAGGTATTGAACCTGCGACCCCCTGCTTGTAAGGCAGGTGCTCTCCCACTGAGCTATTCGCCCGATTAAATAAATGGTGACCCCTAGGGGATTCGAACCCCTGTTGCCAGCTTGAAAGGCTGGTGTCCTAACCGATTAGACGAAGGGGCCAAGATTTTGGTGGGCCCACCAGGGCTCGAACCTGGGACCAACCGGTTATGAGCCGGTAGCTCTTCCAGCTGAGCTATGGGCCCACATCGTCAACTCAATTTGTATGACCATCTGCTTTTAGCTTCATGAGTTTAACATACACCTGAGATTATTGTCAAGAACCTTGAATAAAGTTAAAATTAAGGTCAGATCTTTTTTTGAAAACGAGAGGATGACAAATGCATAAGCTGATAGATGATTTCGTTTTTACCCTGGAAATTGAAGACGTTCTAAAAGGGCAGGGCATTGATCCTGCCCGGGCCTCTGAACGGTTGTTCGAAGGTGCTGAAGCCGTCATTGAAGAAGCTCTTCGTATCATAAACCCGGCGGCAATTTACTCTACCTTAGATGTGGTAGATTTCAACCACCAGCGCATCACCTTTGCCGGAGGTTTTTTTGAAGGGCCATTGGTGGCCCGTTCAATGGCCGGGGCGGAACAACTCAGCATTGCGTTGTGTACTATTGGACCACACCTTGATCGCAGGGTCACGGAACTGATGTCCGAAAACCCGATCAGAGCAGTCGCCCTGGATGGAGCCGGCATTGCCGCTATCAGAAAGGTTGCGCTCGGTGTTGAAGAACAGATCTGCGCCGAGGCCTGCGAGCTCGCATTAGAGCTAGGTATGCTAACACAACCCGGTCAGGAAGGTTGGCCAATCGAGCAGCAGCGGCAGATATTTGCATTGCTGCCGGCAGACATTATTGGCGTTCACCTGACAGAAAACTGTCTGATGATACCGAAAAAAACAGTTTCTTTTGTCATCCCCCGCGGTAGCAAAATGAACAACACCGCCTGTTCCTGTGACTTGTGTTCGAAGCAAGAACGCTGTCAATGGCGGAAAGATATCTAGCCGTAATAATTCAGGGACACTTTAAAAACTATTGATAATTTTTAAGGTGTCCCTAAATTATTCGCAGCAGCGTTTGAATAAGCACATAAAATTGGCTCCCCAGGCAGGACTCGAACCTGCAACCTACCGGTTAACAGCCGGTCGCTCTGCCGTTGAGCTACTGAGGAACCGTATCAGCATTTGTATTATACTGAATGAGGATAAACCCGTCAAGGACTAACTTGCATGATCCGCAATTCTCAATATTCGTGAGATGACGCAAAGAAGAACAAACGCAATTAGGCTATGGTTAATTTGTGCGACTAAAGAAAAGAGG
This sequence comes from Candidatus Limnocylindrales bacterium, assembly GCA_035478055.1. Lineage (GTDB taxonomy): Bacteria > Bacillota > Dethiobacteria > DTU022 > DTU022 > DATIKA01. Next base: position 11,068 of record DATIKA010000066.1, read on the forward strand.
GCGTGTGATCAGGGACTGTGAACGATGCTCATACGCAAACCCATTCTTTCACAACAAGCTGATGCAAAAGGACGTTTTTTTCAGGTTACATTTGTCTTGCTCTAATGATCTTACACCAGGACGTTATTGTTCCATTACTCAAGGTAGTCACGCAGACGCTTGCTGCGCATGGGGTGGCGCAGTTTGCGCAGAGCCTTGGCTTCAATCTGTCGTATTCTTTCACGGGTAACGCCGAAGTGCTGGCCTACTTCTTCAAGAGTGCGTGAACGGCCATCATCTAAACCGAACCGCAGCCTGAGCACTTTCTCTTCACGCGATGAAAGGGTATCGAGAACATCTTCCAACTGCTCTCTGAGCAATTCGAAAGCGGCCGCTTCTGCAGGAGCCTGTGCATCATGATCCTCTATAAAATCACCCAAATGGCTGTCATCCTCTTCACCGATCGGCGTTTCTAACGATACCGGTTCCTGAGCAATTTTTAAAATTTCCCTGACCCGCTCTTCACTTATGTTCATCTCCGATGCAATCTCTTCGGGCAAAGGTTCCCGACCCAATTCCTGCACAAGCTGGCGGGAAATGCGGACCAATTTATTGATGGTCTCGACCATATGCACCGGTATACGGATTGTGCGTGCCTGATCGGCTATCGCCCTGGTTATCGCCTGACGAATCCACCAAGTAGCATAAGTGCTGAACTTGTATCCTTTACGGTAATCAAACTTCTCCACTGCTTTGATCAGGCCAAGGTTACCTTCCTGGATAAGATCAAGGAATAGCATACCCCGACCCACATATTTCTTGGCAATGCTAACTACCAGTCGCAGGTTGGCTTCGGCCAAACGTCGCCTGGCTTCTTCATCATTTTCTTCAATCGCCCGGGCCAGTTCAACCTCTTCTTCCGAATTAAGCAAAGGTATCTTGCCAATCTCTTTTAAATACATGCGTACCGGGTCGTTGATTGCGACCCCATCAGGGGAAGAGGCTAGTTCGCTGATAATAATTTTCCCCTCCTCTTCCACATCATCCTGAACATTACCCGGAACATCTAGTACGGGATCATCAGTAATATCTATCCCATACTGGGCCAGTTTGTCATAGAAAGTATCTAAAGCATCCACCGAAAGTTCGTACGGCTGCAGGGCTTCACTGATTTCTTTATAGCTGATCGTACCCTTGGCTTTGCCGCGCTCGACCAAATCATGATGCGCTTCTTCCAGAGACATAATTTTTTCTATTTCTTTAGCCATTTAAATCCTCTCCTTTTCCGGAACGGTAAGCGCTGCTTTCCTTTTCCCTGAGAGAGCTCTGATGCTCACGAAGCAACTCCGTTGTCTGTTCATCCAAACCCTGATCTTCCATTTCTTTCAACTTACGTTGCAGCTCCCTCACTTGCCGCTCCGACCAAACCTGGCGAAGCTGACTGATACAATCTTCAGCCATACGCTTCGCTGTTTGAGGTGGCAAATCCTGCAAAGCAGGATCTGTTACTGCTTCAGAGATCAGATTACAAATCTGTTGATCGTCAAACTGATTGAGCAGTTTCTCAGCACTTATCACCACTTCCGAAGAAGCCATATCCCAAATTGCCTCCATTATATTTCTGACCCGCTCATCATAAATATGCTCCAGCTGTATAAGATTTCGCCCTTTTTGGGCTATTCCCTTGCTTTGCAACATCAAGGCAATTAAAATTTTTTCAGCCGGCCTCACTTGAATTTTCTCCGGTTCATTAACCGGAGTTTTTTCAACTACATCCCGGAAACGCCTACCCGCACCC
>DATIKA010000067.1:0-2485 GCA_035478055.1 Candidatus Limnocylindrales bacterium
GCAGCGAAGTCCAAGCTACAGAGAATCGCCGCTTGTTTGTGCGGCGCCTCGCGGTCTTGCTCGGCATCGGTGTAACGTCACCATTATCAAAAAACGGATGCAGGACACTGGTCTGTTTAAGCAATACACTCTCCAAGGTGCCTTGGACAAACTCGATATCATCGAATGCTTTACCGCACCGGGGCAAGCCCTGCGGGTCGGAGAGATACTTGAGAAGCAGAAGGACATCTATGTTGCCCTCGGCGTAGAGCCGCCAACCTCGTTATGAGTCGGCGGGAATGCAGGGTATAACTCAAACGGTCATCACCTGAACCTCTCCTTTCCCCACAGCAATGGGGGATATACTCAGCTCTACCCGGGCGAGAACCAGCAGTGCCTGATGGAAGGACTGATGGCTGTTTTTGCGCACATTGGCGGAGTGCCTCGGCGCAGCTGGTTTGACAACCCCGATTGCCTTGTGCTCAAGGTCCTGAAAAACGGGGAACGCATCCTGACTGAAACCTTTCTACGCTTTATGAACCATTACGGCTTTACCCCCGCCTTCTGTAATGTGGCCAGCGGTCACGAGAAGGGCAGTGTGGAGAACAAGGCAGGATACCCCCACCGGAGAAACCTTTTCGTACCCCTGCCCCGGGTGGATTCCTTCCTCCAGTTTAACCGGCACCTGTTGCAAGAATGCGAAAGCGACATGTGCCGACCCCATTACCGCAAGGAAAGTACGATCCAGGAGCTGTGTCAAGAGGACCGAAAAAGCCTTCTCCCCTTACCGGCGGTACCCTTCGATTGCTCTGAATTGATCACAGTCAAGACAGACAGCTCAGCCAGATTTGCCTTGCATAAAGCAAGCACACCTACTCCACCACCCCAAAGCATGCCGGCACGGTGCTTTTCGCCCGGCTGAGCGCCTTTGAGGTCATTGTCCTGGACGGAAAACCACCGGGAGATCACCAGACACCCCAGGCTTTACGGGGACAAACTTCAAGAGTCCATGGACTGGTTACCCTACCTGACCCAGCTCGCCCGGCGTCCGGCGGCTCTGAAATACTCATGTTATATATAGTTTTAAATCTCATTCCCACCCCTTAATTCAGCATAGTTTTTTAGATACAGCACCCGCATTTTCTTAGCCCCTTTGAACCGGATTCTTACCCGGTCGATATGCCTGCTCCGCATAATCTTGACGATGCCGGGTTCCTCCATCTCCTGCACTTCCTGGTAAGCTTCTTGTAACGGGTATATCTTAATCCATTCAATCATTTTTTGAATCTGTTGGCGTAAGCGTAGTCTTAATGCAATTCTTCCTTCTTCACCCTGGGTAGAATCTAATAATTGATATACTTCCCTGGCCTGTTCAAGATCTTTTTCCAGCGTACTTTCCTGCTGCTGAAGTCCCTGTAATTCCTGTTCGGCGTGCTTAATCTCTGCCTTCAGGCGTTCCCTGTCATATTTTCCGCTGCGACTTCGGCTTCGATAATCTTTTGGTGGTTCGCCGTGATTTGTCTTTCAAGCTCATTTAACCTTGCCTGGGTTCCATCTTTTCCGGGTATTAGCTGAGAAATATCCAATTCTTCAAAGTTATCAAAAAACAACTGTTCAAATTCATCATACCGGACAGGTTTTGCAGAGCAAGTTTTTAGCCTTCTTGACGCATCACAAACCAGATATTTGATTCCCTTCGGTGGGTTCCCTTTGTCGATAAAGTGCATAGGAGAATTACAAAACCCACATTTTACTACATGGGTAAAAAGATTGTTCACCTTACCCGTCTTTCCCCCAGCATTACCGTTTTTTAAGGCATTGGCCTGTAATCGCGCCTGGACTTGATAAAACAAATCAGCATCAATTACAGGTGGGAAATAATCTTTGATTGCTCCGCCTACAGGTTGCCGTTTTGAGCAAGGTTGAAACTCCCCAATAACAGCCCGACTACGAATAATTTTATTGATATAGCTTTCTCTCCATCCCCCGGTCTTATTACGATTTCCTTTTGAAGGTTTCCAAACATTAAGGGCTTCATTTAACTCCCGTTCTATTCGTGCCGTGCCCTTACCGGCCAAGTATTTATAAAAAATTGATTCAACCGCTTTTGCAACTTCAGGGATTAAAACAAAGTGGGTCTTGTCTTCTGAAAGCACTACCCAGGCAGGAGCCGCTGCAGTAAGCTTCTTTTTACCTCCATTACTTATGCCATTCCTTTTGTTTTCCCACGAAGCGAAAAGACGTTGGCTTTTGGCTTCGCTTTCCTCATGCGCCCTTGCCATATAGACAATTGAAACTATAAGCTGTGTCCAATTCTGATTAATGCTTTCCCGATCATACTCCATGCCATCCTGAAGTGTTACAACTTTAATTTCCAAGTGCCAGGTCTAATTCCTTCGCCTTTAGGCGAAGAGCTTTGAGCACCTTGAAAACAGTGTCCCCTACCGGTACCATATCCCGGTGAGGTGAAACAACATGTCCGACTACCGGAAGGGGAGCCATACCG
>DATIKA010000068.1:0-5128 GCA_035478055.1 Candidatus Limnocylindrales bacterium
CAAATTTATTGTTAATCCAATTGCAGGAGAAGGAAAGGCCAAATCTTTGCTGCCCAAGCTTAAGAGTAATTTAAATAAATCTGCGGTTGATTACGAAATATATATCACCAAGGGCCGCCTTGATGCTGTTGAAGCGGCGCAATCAGCCGTGAAAGACGGCTTCGATATTGTTGTTGCGGTCGGAGGAGATGGAACAGTTAATGAAATATTAAACGGTCTGGTTGGATCCGATGCAATATTGGCGGCCGTCCATGGAGGTAAGGGAAATGACTTTGCAACAGCAGTAAACATGCCGCGTGATATTGATGCCGCCTGTGCAGATCTTCTTACTGCAAAGGTAAAAAAGATCGACTTGGGGCGTGTAATGGATCGTTATTTCATAAACTCGGTCGGTATAGGGTTCGATGCGACGGTTGCGAACAGGGTCAATAGGGGCATAAAACCGCTAAAAGGTGTGAGTGCATATATCTACGCTGTTTTTGAAACCTTGTTCACTTATAAGCCTGTGGAAATGGAAATTACTATGGACGATGAGGTGTTTAAGTTAAAACCGATGCTGGTAGCTGTGGGAATCGGTCCTGCTTATGGCGGCGGGATGAGAATCGTTCCGAATGCAATCCAGGACGACGGACTTTTTGATATATGCATTTTTGATCAGATGAGCCGTTTAAAGTTAGCGTATCATTTCCCTAAAGTTTTCAAAGGTAAACACACCAACCTTGCACAAGCGATAATGTATCGCGTCCCTGACATTCAAGTTCGGTCGAGTGAGCCACTTCCTCTGCACATGGAGGGGGAAATACTCTTTGGCGATCAGATGGATTTTACCCTTAAAAAACATGGCATGAAAGTTCTAACTGGCAGCGTTAGCAATAAAGGACGCACAAATGAGCGTTTTTGAGGCCATTATTTTAGGACTGATTCAGGGACTGACTGAGTTTTTGCCAGTGAGCAGCTCCGGTCATCTGGTGTTATTTCAGGATATCCTGAATTTAGTGAAACCCGGAATTACCCTTGAAGTTATACTGCATTTTGGAACATTACTATCGGTATTTTGGGTATTCAGAAAAGATTTCATCGATTTGCTTTCTTTCAGAAAAGACAAAGATCAGCGGTATTATTTATTTGTCCTTATAATAGGGGTAATCCCAACGGCAGCGATCGGAATATTTTTGCGCAGTTACGTAGATCTGCTTTTTCAGTCAACGCTAGTGGTCGGTATAGCCTTTATGATCACCGGGGGAATTTTAAAATTTCTGACGATGTTACCTGAGGGTAACAAAAATCATACACAAATAATGGTCAGGGATGCTTTATGGATCGGTTTGTTTCAAGGCCTGGCCGTTATCCCGGGGATATCGCGTTCCGGTTCAACCATCGCGGCGGCACTATGGCGCGGTCTTGATCGGAAAACTGCTGTGCGTTACTCTTTTATGCTCTCCGCCCCGGTTATACTCGGTGCGACCATTCTGGAAGTGAGCAGCATACTGGCAACCGGATTAGACCGGGCCATGCTGCTAAATTACTTTGCCGGTGGTTTAGTTGCGTTTTTAGCCGGGATTGCCGCAATCCAAATATTTATCAAGGTTTTGAGTGAACAAAAATTTCAGTACTTTGCTTATTATTGTTGGGTGCTGGGAACCATCGTGATCGGTGTGTCCCTAATCTGATTTTAATCGGTCCCGGAACTTTGCATTGCACAGGCGTTTATTGTCCAGGCGCCAATAATCGGTTATAATAGCGCAAGAGGTAATATATGGGAAGGTGGACTGCGTTATTGTGGCAGTAAAACGCAAATCTAAAAGACGTCGTAAAAGCTTGAATAAAGAAATCCGCGCTCAGGTAGCGGGTGTCTTATTGCTTGCGGTAGCTGTTTTTAGCTATACCAGCTTGGTTCAAACCGGGCAAACAGGCGGTATTGGAGCCTTTACCAGCAATCTAGGCCGTATGTTAGTCGGTGAAGCTGCGTTGGCTATTCCTTTTATTGTGGCAATTATTGCGCTGCGATTATTTCTGCCGCTGGGAGCACTAATCAGTAAACCCCGCCTGTTTGCCCTGCTAGGGATAATTCTTATATTCATGATCTGGACTCATCTGCAGTTAATGGTAGACAGAATAGCAGATCTTTCCGCCAGTAATGTATCCCGTGACATCTGGATGTTAGGGGTGGGACAGGAAGGCGGTGGCGTGATCGGTGCCGCATTTGCTGTTATCCTGCATTATTTACTAGGCATTACCGGCAGTCGCATTGTACTGACGGCGCTGGCCTTGATAGCGCTAATGAGGTTAATCAATGTATCAATTACCCGTATAATCAACGCTGTTTTTAACCTGGGTAAACAGCTGATTGGTTTATTAGTGTCATTGGAACGTAAAGTTTGCCGCTTTTTCGAAAATATTTATTCCGGCTTGAAGAAGCAACCAGTGCAAGTAAGTGATCATGTTATGGTTGATCGAGAGGCTGATACCCCGGATGATCACTATAGAATAATTGCCGCGGTGAATGAAAATGCACCGGCCATTAATGGGCGCGAACAGCTTCTGCCAGTTAGCGGCGTTGAGAGGAAAGAAAACCAGCCTCTTGTAGTTATTCAGGGTCAAAGTGATCATGAGATTTTCGAGCAACCAGTTATTCCGGTTAAAAGTCTTCGGGACCACCAAAATTATATGCTGCCTGTTCTAGATTTGTTGTTCAAACCGAGCAGCATGAGTGACAGTCTGCATCTCAAAAACTCAAAAGAAAGAGCCAAATTACTTGAAAGTACTCTGCTCAGTTTTGGGGTCAAGGCTAAAGTAGTGCATGTTCAGTCAGGGCCGACCGTTACCAGATTTGAAGTTCAGCCAGAAGCGGGGGTCAAGGTGAGCAGGATCATCAGTCTTTCAGACGATCTGGCTTTGAATTTGAAAGCACCTCTGGTCAGAATCGAAGCCCCGATACCGGGCAAAGCAGCGCTTGGTATCGAAGTGCCAAACAATATCGTTACTTTGGTTTACTTGCGCGAAGTGCTGGAAGACCAAGCGTTTAAAGGAAGTTTTTCGCCGCTGACTGTTGCTTTGGGTAAAGATATTACAGGCTCTCCCGTGGTAGCCGATTTGACCAAAATGCCGCACATACTGATTGCCGGAGCGACAGGTGCCGGCAAAAGTGTTTGTCTCAATACAGTAATTACAAGTATACTGTATAAATCAGGACCGGATCAAACGCGTTTCCTGATGATAGATCCAAAAGTGGTTGAACTTAGTATTTATAATGGTATACCCCATCTTTTGATGCCTGTGCTTACTGATCCGCGTAAGGCTTCTCTTGCACTGCGTAATATGGTTAAAGAAATGGGCAGGCGCTACGATCAATTTGCCAGTCTCGGTGTAAGAGACATTGCCGCTTACAATGAATTGTTAGCGACTGAAGAAGATCTCGAGCGATTACCCTATATCGTGGTTGTAATTGACGAGTTGGCCGACTTGATGATGGTTTCACCGGGTGATGTCGAAGATGCGATTGCCAGGTTGGCACAGATGTCCCGGGCAGCTGGAATCCATCTCGTTGTGGCAACGCAAAGGCCTTCTGTGGATGTTTTGACAGGGGTAATTAAAGCAAATATGACTTCGCGCATCGCCTTTACCGTTTCATCACAATTTGACTCACGGACTATTCTTGATATGGCCGGTGCAGAAAAACTATTGGGTCGAGGAGATATGCTTTTTTACCCTGTAGGTACTGTCAAACCATTTCGGGTGCAGGGTGCATATATCAGCGAGGCAGAAGTAAAAAGGGTTACTGATTTTATCAAAGAGCAGGGACGCGTAGACTGTGGAAATGGGAGTGCCTACCTGGATACCCCTGAAGATGTTGATGCTGAAGAAATGGATGCTCTGTTTACCGAAGCAATCGACCTGGTCGTGCGTACCGGACAGGCATCGATATCTTTGCTCCAGAGACGTTTTCGTATTGGTTATACCAGGGCTGCCCGTTTAATTGATGATCTGGAACGCAGAGGTATTGTCGGGCAGTTTGAAGGAAGCAAGCCCCGGGAAGTTCTGGTTACGCCGGAACAAGCAGCACAAATATGTGAAGATTTTAAAAAGCACATGGGTTAAAGGAGAGCCGATATATTGTCAGTAACTATTTCGTCAGACCATTCAAAAAAAACCATCGATGGCATGAAACTAGCCGCGATATCGTTGGGTTGCGCAAAAAACAGAATTGACACTGAAGAGATACTTGGCTATCTGGCCAAGCGAGGTGTTATATTAACCGATGATCATCAGCACGCTGATATTATAATTGTCAATACTTGTGGCTTTATTGAAGAAGCGCAACAGGAATCAATTGACACCCTTCTTGGCCTTACCGGCAAACATCGTAATCACACGCCCATTATTATTGCGGCAGGTTGCCTGGTTGAAGTTTACGGCAGCAAGATTATTGATTCTCTACCAGAAATTGCCGGAGCCATTGGTGTGCACAGTTATCATCATTTGGAACAAATGCTGGATCAAATTCTCAGTGGCCAGCGCGTCGTAATTTGTGACACGCCATCATCAGAATATTCCTCGTTGGCGCCGCGTATTTTAACTACTCCGGTGCATAGTGCAGCGGTAAAGATTGCTGAAGGATGCAGCAACCGCTGTCATTATTGTCGTATACCATCGATCAGAGGACCTTACAGAAGTCGGCCTGTCAAAGAAATAGTTTCAGAAATAGAAAGCCTGATTAACAACGGAACTCGTGAAATTAACCTGGTAGCACAGGATACCACTGCCTATGGAACCGATTCTGAAGAGTTTCCGGACTTGGCAGGGCTGATCCGAGAAATCTTATCACTGAAAAACAACTTTTGGTTACGTCTTATGTATGCATATCCATCGCGTATCAGCGATCATCTGATCGAACTCATTGTTACTGAAAAAAGAATCTGTAAATACCTGGACATCCCGATTCAACACGCTAACAGTAGGATGATCCAGCAAATGGGCAGGCATTATGACAAAGGAGATCTTGTGCATATAGTTGAGAAGTTAAAAAGCCGTATGCCTGAACTTGCACTGCGCACTACTTGTATGGTTGGATTCCCGGGCGAAACCCAAAGACAATTTCAGGAAATGCTCAATTTCATCCAGCAGTATC
>DATIKA010000069.1:0-5499 GCA_035478055.1 Candidatus Limnocylindrales bacterium
GGCAATTTCTCCGGTATAGGCACCATTCCATTCCCAATGCATATTTTGGGCACCAATCTTGATTACGCTGCCTTGCAGCAAGGTAAACATAGCAGAGATCGCAGTATGGGGAGGACAAATAACCACTTCGACGCCGTTGAAATGTTTTTCATACTCACGAATACTTTCACAAAAATATGCGGTTTCTACAACAGTTTTATTCATTTTCCAGTTTGCGGTAATGATCATAGTCACGCTGTTATTATCCTCCTGCCTGAATTGCGATTAAGTTGTCTTTATCTATCAACACTGCTATTCCCGGCAGGTCTTTACCTTCCCAAAATTCGAGAGTGGCCCCGCCGCCGGTTGAAATAAAACTGATATCCCGGGCAAGCCCGAGGGACTCCAGGGCAGCAACCAAATCTCCGCCACCAGCCACTGAATAAGCCCCGCTTTGAGTCACCGCCTGTGCCACCACTTCTGTCCCCTGATAAAACGGCGGTATTTCAAACACTCCCAGAGGACCGTTCCAAACAACCATTCCCGCATCGGTGACATAGCTTGCGTATGCACTTGCTGTTTCCGGCCCGATATCAACTGCTTTCCAGTCACCGGTTATATCTTTCGGAACCAACGTTTGAAAAGGGCTTTGCGCTTTCAATTCCCTGGTAACAACCAGATCGGAAGGCAGCACCAGACGACAGCGTGTTTTTTCGCTTTCCGCAAGAAGTGCCCCAGCTTCACCAACCAAGTCTTTTTCATAGAACGAATCCCCCAGCGCAAAGCCTTTGGCGACAAGAAAAGTATTGGCCATCCCACCTCCAATCAAAAGAGTATCTGCCAGGTTCAAGAAACGACGGACTATATTTATTTTATCCGATACTTTAGCACCACCGAGAATTACTACTAACGGACGGCCCGGATCATCCAGGCAGCGTGACAACACCTCGATCTCTTTTTTCATAAGAAGACCGGCCAAAGCAGGAACAAAAGCAGCCACCCCGACAGTAGAAGCATGTGCACGATGTGCTGTACCGAAAGCATCGTTAACAAAGAGATCTACAGGCTCCGCAAGAAGTCTTGCCAATGCCGGATCGTTTCGTTCCTCACCTTCTTCGAAACGCAGGTTCTCCAAAAGCAACGCCTGTCCATCTTCCAATGTATCAATAGCCGCTTTTACCTGAGGCCCGGCAACCTGATCTAGTTTTTTTACCGGTGACCCTAATAGTAAAGTCAAACGCCTTGCGACCGGATCCATCTTTAGCCCGGGGTTAGGTTCTCCCTTGGGCCGCCCCAGATGAGATGCTAACACTACCCGCGCCCCACGCTCGAGTAAATACCTGATCGTTGGCAGAGCAGAGCGTATCCTTGTATCGTCACGGACCTCACCTTCAAAAAGCGGAACGTTGAAATCGACCCTTACAAAAATTTTTTTGCCGGCAACATCCACATCTTCAATGCTCAACTTGTTTTTTATCTCAATCTACCCCCTTACCCTTGAGAACGACGACGCTTATATGAAACAGGAATCAACATTTCTTCACGATATTTAGCCACCGTTCGCCTCGCTATATTGATCCCCCGCTCCTGCAGCAGTTCAGTCAGTTGCTGGTCGCTCAGAGGCTTTAACGGCTCTTCGGATCCAACAAGCTCGCTGATTATATTTTTAACACTGGGCGATGAGTAATCCGTGCCACCTGTGCCGACAAGACCGCTACAAAAGAAAAATTTCAAAGGTAAAAGTCCGCGCGGAGTCTGAATATATTTATTGGCAGTAGCCCTACTCACTGTTGACTCGTGAACGCCGATCATCAGAGCAACATCTTTCAGATTTAAAGGCTTGAGCCACTTAATTCCAAAATCTAAAAACGGCTTTTGAATGTCAACTATTTGCTGAGATACCTTGAGCATGGTCGTGCGGCGCTGCTCTATGCTGCGAACTAACCAGTATGCCTTTTCTATTTTTTGCTTGATAAAAGCTGTTAGTTGCTCGTCGGTTGAACTGTTTTTGAGCATATTTTGATAAAAAGAGCTGATCATCAACTGCGGAATACTGCTGTCGTTAGCCGTTACCACATAGGTTTGGTTAACTTTTTCGACGATAACATCGGGGACGATATAGCGTGTATCCACTCCTTCACCAAAAACACTGCCCGGTTTTGGATTCAAAGTACGGATGAAGCTTACCGCTTCCTGAACGTCTTGCGGTGCGCAGCCGAGGCTTGAAGTAATGTAGTGGTACCGCCCATCTGCGGTTGCGGGCAGAAAACGTTTCACTATTTCCATTGCTAAAACAGGTGGATTATCAAACCTTTTCAACTGCAGCAGTAAACATTCCCGAAGATTCCGGCAGCCTACCCCGGCTGGCTCGAGCCTCTGCACAATATTTAACGCTTCCTCAAGCTCATCTGCATCTACTCCAATTACTCCGGCCAACTCACCAAGTTCCCCTTGCAGATACCCATTCGCATCCAGATTTCCGGCTAAAAATGCAGCAACCCTAAATTGACGGGGAGAAAGAGAAAGCATACGAAGTTGACCGAGCAAGTCTTCAAGCATCGTTTCGGTTCCACCGGCATAATTCTCGAGTGGAGACAGAGAAGAAGAAGCAGGGTTATAGCTGCCATGGGTTCCGACAGCCATATCCAAGTCCAGATCGCGAAAATATTCTTCCCACGGGAAATCGTCACCCCCAACCGGTTCAGCAGCTATTTCTTCAGCCGGCCCCGTAGATTCAACCATTTCCTCTTCTCTTTCTTCTAGAATTTCCAATACGGGATTGTTCAAAAGCTCTTCCTGAATGTGATCCTGAAGTTCCAGGTTAGAGTATTGCAAAAGGGTTATCGCCAGTCTTAACTCAGGCGTCATGATTAGCTTTTGGGATTGTTCCAGCTTTAGATGAAAACCTAGATTCATTACAAACTCCCCTACCCGAAGCAAGTAAATCCAGCGGGGTTCCGATAAATTCGCATTCAATAGTGTATTAAAATGATCAATTCGACATGCCTGCTAAAAATCCTACCCCTTACCTGTCTGACCTGTACAAAACCGCCTCTTTTTAGTTTCTCCTTTTTCGTTGACCAGCCTTTCCATGTGACGAAACCGGTGGTTCATACCGGATTTACTTATGGGACGATCGAGCATCTCGCCCAGTTCTTTCAAAGATGCCTCAGGGTAACACCTGCGAATCAGCGCGGCTTCACGCAGGGAAGGTGGAATTTTATTGAGTCCAATGCAGCGCTCCACCTGATCGATCAGACGCAGTTGCTGTTGAGCTGAAACAACCACCTTTTCCAAATTAGCGGTATCGCAATTAACAAGGCGATTTACCTGATTCCGCATACTCTTGACCACGCGCATGCTTTCCAGATGCAGCAAAGCACTGCCGGCTCCAATGATACGAAGGTAATCAGCAATTGTTTCCGCATTTTTAAAGTAGAGAAATGTGCTGCCATTTCGTCGTCGTAAAAACGGAACCAAATTAAAAGAAGCAAGCGTTCTTTGATAGGCCTGCGCGTCTTCAGGGCTTCCGCAATTAATCTCCAAGTGGTAGTCAGAACGGCGCGATACGCTAATACTGCCTCCGGCTAAAAAAGCACCGCGCAAAAAAGCCCTGCCGCAGCATTGTCGTCCTGGAGCCGATGAAAACAGCCTTGGCAGACTAAGCTCCTTCCCTGCTTCTTTAAAATCCAGATATATCAGAAGCGCGTCGACCTGCTCACATCCGGATATTTGCACCAAAAATTGATTTTTTTGCAGTCGTTTCCCCTGCTGCCTGATAACCTCAAGCAAAGCCACACCTGCCGCTCGCAACAAGTTGAAAAGATGACGAGCCAAGGCACTGGAATCTACAACGATACTTAGAACATGTACATTATTACGAATAGTAAAATAGCCATGCCTGACCAGCAAAGCTTTTAATTCCCACGATTTGCAGCATGCCGCAGCTTCGCTGGATGCTGTAAGTTCCTGCTTGATTTGCCGTGTCAAAAACACCAGTTAACCTCCTCCTGTCAGCTTTTATAGATATCTCTATGTTCAACTGCCAGATTAAAACTTGAACCAAAAACGCGAGCCAACTCGTCTGCCAGAACAACCGAACGGTGTTTTCCGCCAGTACAGCCAATTGCGATAACTAAATTGGCTTTACCTTCTTTCACATAAAAGGGAATAGTAAATGCAATCAAATCTTTTACTTTATCGAAATATTTACCTGTTTCCTCCCAACGCCAGAGATATTCTTTGACACGACTATCCTCACCGCTTAGAGGCTTAAGGTGTTCAACATAGTAAGGGTTAGGTAGAAATCTTACGTCAAAAACTAAATCCGCATCCAATGGAAGACCGTATTTAAAACCAAATGAAATAATCAGGATTTGCATATTTTTCTCACGCATTTCCGGTTCATACAGTTGTACAATCCGGGCCTTCAACTCCCAAGATTTCAGGTTTGTAGTATCGATCTCCTGGTCAGCCTTACCGCGCAATTCGCTCAAAACCTTGCGTTCTTTCTGAATCGCTGCCGGCAAGCTTGCTTCGCCTAGCGGATGGCGGCGCCGGGTTTCTTTAAAGCGCCGGATCAACACTTCGTCGTCGGCTGTAAGAAACAAGATTTCATAATCAATGTTACACTGCCCCAGTTCTTTCAGCGTTTCGAAAAGATCTTCAAAAAACACGCCACCGCGCATATCACAAACCATTGCTATTTTTTTCGACCTGCCCTCGGATTGAACAAACAGGCTGACAAACTTTGGAATAAGTGTGGGAGGTAAATTGTCTACACAGTAATATCCCATGTCTTCAAAGCAGTTCATGGCGTGGCTCTTGCCGGCCCCTGACAACCCGGTAATCAGTATGATACGCATACTGTTTGCGTCTTCCAACTGCCAACGCCTCCACCAATAAAATACATACAATAATTATTCCTTGATTCAGCTGATGTTATTACTGATTGCCTCCTTGTGCGGGGGGTCTCTATGTGGATAGAAACGAGTCTTGTGCTTTGTTCTTGCGTTATACTTTCTTCCTTCACTATTATTGACCAAGGACATATTTTTCGATCACTTCAGCTACACCATCTTCCATATTCGATAGTGTTACAAAATCGGCTGCCTCAAGTACTTCGGAATGGGCATTGGCTACTGCCACCCCAAGCCCGGCATAGCGCAACATGTCAATGTCATTATGTCCATCACCGAATGCGATGATCTCTTCCGGTTTTATCCCTTCCCGTTCAGCCAGCCAATGTAAAGCTTGTCCCTTGGTGGCGTGCCGATCAGTAATCTCCAGGAAATATGGTCTGGACTGCAGCACAGAGATTTCCCCGTTAAAGTGAGACTTCAGGTATGTCTCGATCTCATTTAGACGGCCATCCCAACAAATGATACTCAGTTTGCTAGGATCTGCCTGGCACTGTTTCAAAAAATTAACCAGGTCTCCGACAGGTTCTAAATCAATCCTGGCCAGAGACTGATAATAGCGGGAATACTCGTTTTCTTCACCAATATAAAGCCGATCGTC
>DATIKA010000070.1:0-7479 GCA_035478055.1 Candidatus Limnocylindrales bacterium
TACGGTATCGAGCAGTGCCCTGTCAAGCAATTTCGACGAAGTGTTTAATTATTAATAATTCGTTTGTCATTTGCAATATTGTTTCTCCAGCAAGTGCAGCGCCTGGTTCCATATGAGTGCCTTTTTATTATTTTGTGGAGAAATAGAATCCGAGTTGGAAGCCAAATTCAGTAAAATAGACGACCAATTAACCGGAAGGCAGATTAAAGTAAAGCGACCGAAACAGCTCAGACAAAAAGTGATCTTCCCCCGCTCTTGTGGACACATAGTTAGGCCACTTTCTTTTATTTTTCGTAATTTTCCGGGCTGCTATAGCCGATTGCTGAGTGAATCCTGATCCTGTTGTAAAAGACCTCGCAGTATTCGAAGATGCACCGCCTGGCCTGCAAACGGGTCTCAAAGACATTACCGTCAACCAATTCAACTTTTAAGGTATACAAAGAAGCTCTTCATTACCGCATTATCATAATAATTTCCTTGCTTGCGCATTGAACAAATCATGCCCTGCTTCTGTAAGAGCTTTTGGTGTTCATGGCTGGCATACTGACTGCCCCGCTCAGAGCGCACCAGAAGGCCTGAGCCTGGGCGGCGATGGCCGATCGCCATTTTCAGCGCTTTTATTACCAGGTCTTTGGTAAGTCGATTTTCCATCGCCCAGCCAGTTATTTTGAGGGAATACAAATCATTACCGCTGTCAGATAGAACCAACCTTCCGTGGTGTAAATATAGGATATGTCCGACACCCAGCACTGGTTAGGCCCACAAGGGTTAAAGTTACGGTCGAGCAGGTTTTCTGCCACCGGGTCCAGGAATCGGTGGTTACCTTAAAAATTTTTTATACTTGGCTTTAATGCCAAGCTCTCGTATTTAAACGTTCCGCCCTTTTCTGCCGCAGCTTGTGCCAATTTTGCGCAGGTCGCGATGGATACGCGGACTGTCCTAGTTGCCCCGGCCACGGGGTATATCTTTAATATCTCCTGCTTTAGCAGTTCGTCTTTTCTGTCGCGCAAGCTTGGCTTGCGTTTTCGCCATTGGTAGTAGCTTGAACGGGAAACTTTAACTGTCTGGCACATCTTCGCCACAGCATGTTCTTCTGCGTGTTTCCGATGGACCGGTTATTTACTTCGGTTCCCTTGAGAATACGTTAATGCTACCGCATCCCGCGCAAAAGTCCTCATTGTGCTTCCTCCGCTTTCCGGACATCCGCCAAACACTGCCATTGCGAATGTTATGGTCTCTTATCTCAGTGTCCAGCAAGCCGGGGGAAGGGCATTGCCTAACACTACATACAATTCATCACTTTGCAAATACTTGTTTTTAAGGTAGGGATTTCCTTTTTGACGACCGCCCAGACCAATTCGAGGTCGACATGACCATAACCGTGAATCAGTTTATTGCGCATGGCTTATATATCTTGTCATGGAATTTCAGGATGTTTATCTTTTAATCCTTCAGGAAGCCTGCCAACTGCTTCTCCTATTATCTCAATCCGCCGGACGACTGCATCATGTAACATGGGGTTCTCTAAAAAATGGTCAAGCTAATTTTTTGAGTATAAGATTCGACATGGACAATTGAGTCGATGATATCTTCCAAATATGAGCGAGGATCATGTTTCATGCTCACAATACTGGTACCGTCTCTTTCATAACACGCTCACGAATCCGCGGATGAAGACTGTTTGGCGTAAGCACATCCACTCCAGTATTCAGCAGCTCTTCTAACTCCCGTTCCAGGCGAATTAAGTCCAAAAGTGTACGTCCTGACTCAAACTCAACAAGTATGTCAACATCACTGGATGGTTGTGCATCTCCTCGAGCAAAAGAACCAAACAGGGATACCTTTACTGCTCCATGCTTCTGGGCAATTCTACTAATATTCGTAATATCATCTGCGGAAAGTTGCACAGAACCCCCCTATAAATCAAACACTCTAAACGCCGTATAAATAAAATCATCAATAATACAATGAGGAAAATAGAATAAGCCCTGCGCACTCAGATCTCAAACTCATACCCTGCCTCAAGGTAATCCGCATTGTTTAGCTGTTTACTTATCTAACCGAATTTGTTATTACACCTAAATAGGGACTTGATCTTTGCACAGACCACTATGTTAACAATCAAGCTGCTCAAATATTTTAACCTAAAATAGTGAACTGAGTCAATGTCTTCCAGCATGGAGTGTTCCGGCACGGAGCTTTTTACAATTCGATTGATTTGACCATTAGCTGAACTTTGCCGTCCCGGGCCATACTTTATTACCATCCGTATACATTCGCATAATCGGTATATACTACCCTATAAACCAGGCGATTCGCCCAGAGTATGAAAAAGCGATTGCCAATAAAATCGATTGGTTACAAACAGGAAAACCTGTTCCGCGGCTGGAAGCGTCCATAACCAATTTCACCGACAAAGCGGTTCCCGTCCATGATCAGTTTGCCGCGGCAATATACTTTTTCCGGCACGCCTTTTCCGCTAAAACCCTCATAGGGGTTGTAGTCAACATTCTGATGTTGTTTACTTCCGGTAATGGTAAATGGCGCTTCGGGGTTAAATATAACAAGGTCAGCATCGCTGCCGGGTGCGATGGTCCCTTTACGCGGGAACAGACCGAAAAGCTTTGCCGGGGCTGTACTTACCAGATCAATAAATTTATGGATACTTATTTTGCCAGGAACCACTCCTCCCGCATAGAGAAGCTGCACTCTGTTCTCCACCCCTGGCATACCGTTTGGTATTTTAGTGAAATTGTCCCGGCCCAACTCTTTTTGACCATGCCAATTAAAAGAACAGTGATCCGTTGCTACCGCTTGCAAAGAACCATTGGCCAATCCCCGCCACAGATGCACTTCGTTACCTTTTTCGCGCAGCGGCGGCGACATGACATATTTTGCGCCGCCAAAATCAGGCTCCCTGTAACGATCCAGATCCAAAAACAGGTATTGTGGACAGGTTTCGGCAAATATTGAGACGCCCTCCTTCCTCGCTGCTTCCACTTTCTCTAAAGCTCCGGCGGAACTCAAATGAACAACGTAACCGGAAGCTGCACTTAATCTGACCATTGTGATGAATCGATTGACCGCCTCTTCTTCGGTTACAGAAGGTCGAGTCAAAGCATGGTAAATAGGATCTACCTGTCCAGCCGCTAACGCATCTTTCACCAATACTTCGATGATATCCCCGTTTTCGGCGTGTACCATCACCAGGCCGCCGAGTTTTCCCACCAATTGTAATACCCGGAATATAGTGGCATCATCGACCTGCAGAATGCCCTTATAAGGCATGAATAACTTGATCGACGGGTAGCCCTGCAGAATCATCTCGGGAATTTCAGACAGGACAGTCTCGGTAAGATCATTTAAAATCAAATGAAAGCTGTAGTCTATAGCGCACTTGCCATCGGCTTTTTCATGCCATATATCCCGACCTTGCCGCAAAGTACCGCCTCTTGGCTGAATAGCAAAATCAATAATACAGGTGGTGCCACCGGCTGCTGCGGCAATGGTTCCCGTTCGAAAATCGTCAGCTGTAACCGTTCCTGCAACAGACAGGTCAAAATGAGTATGGACATCAACTGCACCGGGAAAAACATACATTCCTGTTGCATCAACCTCTTCGGTAGCCACTGCTTTCAGCCCCAGCCCAACAGCAATAATTTGCTCACCCTCCACTAAAATATCAGCCAGGTAACGATCGGCGGCGGTAATCACTGTCCCGTTTTTAATCAAGATACTCATGGATAAAAAAACCTCCTCTTGTTTTTCATTCACTTCGGTGGGCATTCTTGCCAATGTGCCGCGGCAAACACCCCCGCCAGTCCATTTCTCCGTGAAGGTACCAGCGATACAGTTAAACCAGGCCACATTCCCTGGCCTGCTCCGGCATCAGTTTATTGTCGGGCCGCCAGACAGCCTTTCGGTAGCATTATCCCATCGTCCAGTGGGTAAACTAGTGGACCGGGCGCAAGTGTATGATCCAGAATTTATCCTCTATATGATTGACATAAATAATAGAATACTGCTACAATTACGCCAATAGAACGTAATTTCCTGCTCAACATTACCTGGGGTTCGGGTGGTGCAAATGACAATCACGCGCAAAGATTTTCTAAAACGTTTGTGTTTGACTGGTGGTGTCGGATTGTTATTCCTGACCGGCGGGTCCGTGCTATTGAAAGCCTGTGCACCACAGTTAGACGAACCAGATGCCAATTCAGGCCAGTGGCAGCCAGCCTATGCAAAATTGGATGCTGAAGGCATACTTGCCAAACGGATCGAGCAAGCATACAGTATATTTGAAAAGTGCGAACTCTGTCCGCGCCGCTGCGGCGTGAATCGACGTGCGGGTCAAAGAGGATTTTGTACGGCTCCGGAAAAGGTAATGGTCTATAGCCATCAACCGCATTTCGGTGAAGAGCTTCCGCTTGTGGGGCGAGGCGGTTCCGGAACCATCTTTTTTTCCAATTGCAATCTTCGCTGTGTCTTCTGCCAAAACTGGCCCATTGCCCATGAGGGATGGGGTCAGGAATACAGCGATGAAGACTTGGCGGAGATGATGCTAACACTGCAGCGTATTGGTTGCCATAATATAAACCTGGTCACACCCACCCACGTTATGCCTAACATCATCAGCGCCACACGTCTTGCCCTGCAAAAAGGTCTGCATCTGCCCCTCTGTTACAACACCAGCGGTTACGAACGCACTGAGATTATCAAACTTCTTGACGGCATTGTTGATATCTACCTGCCAGATATTAAGTTTATGGACGGGGCTGAGGCAAGCCGTTACAATTTAGCCGCTGCATACGACTATCCACAGATGGCCCAGGAGTCAACGATCGAAATGCACCGCCAGGTTGGATACTTAATAACGGATGAACGAGGCATAGCACAGCGGGGGCTGATGGTACGACACCTGGTTATGCCCAACCGGATCGCTGGCACCGAGAAATTCGTCAATTGGGTAGCTGAATACCTTTCAACAAACACATATGTGAACATTATGGCGCAGTATCGGGTTGAATTCCTGGCTTTTGAACATGAACGCATCGCCCGCGCCATCACTTCCGAAGAATTTGTAGAAGCCATGGAGTGGGCCATGGCAGCCGGGTTAACAAACCTTGATCGGCAGTCTATGGCGCACTTCGAAATACACCGCAGCCGGGCTCGCTGACGCTAATTCCACATGCCTGGTATCAACGTGCCGCACTGATTACATGTGCCATTTTCCAGGTGCTGTTCGGCAATTACGAAGCCCACTCGTTTAATGAGCATCTTTCCGCAGGTAGGGCAAAAAGTGTTTTCGCCTTCGTGACCGATTACCTTGGCAATATAGGCGAATTTGAGCCCGGCATCAAAAGCCGTTTCTCGGGCTTGCACAAGCGTAGAAACCGGAGTCCGGGGCAGGGCAGAAAGTTTATACAGCGGATAGAACCGCGCAAAGTGAACCGGAACATCTGGTCCAAGTTCGTTTATGATCCATTTGCACATTTCGTTGATCACACCCATATTATCATTCAAGGTGGGTATAACCGTATTGGTAATCTCGATGTGTATGCCCGCTTCCCGAAGCGATTGCAGTGTTTTAAGCACCGGCTCCAGTTCTCCGCCGACCACATCCCGATAAAACGCTGGTTCAAAACTCTTCAGGTCAACATTAGCCGCATCCAACATGTTACTGAGTTCATTCAACGGTTCCGGTTGAATGTAGCCTGCAGTGTGCACCAGGTTGAGCAACCCCGCTTCCTTAGCCAAGGCAGCCATAGCCGCCATATATTCATAAAAAGCCACGGGCTCGCCAATAGCATAGCTGATCGCACGCACGTTTGCCGCAAGCGCAAGCCCGATCACCTTTTCCGGCTGCATATCAAAAGCGTGTACTTCCTCCGGAGCTACCAGTGCCATATCCCAGACCTCGCAAAATTTGCAGGCGAGATTACACCCGGCCGTGGAAATCGACATAACCCTGCTGCCAGGCATCACATGAAAGAAAGGTTTGCGCTCAATCGGATCTTCCTGCACCAATGCAGGGTTACCATAGGCAAGAGTGTAACCTACCCCATTTTTGTTTTCGCGCACCCGGCACAAAGCCCTTTCGTTTTCAGCCAATACACAAAGCTTGGGGCAAAGCTCGCAGCGTACTCTTGCATTATCTAACTCGCTGAACCATAAAGCCCGCACCGGATTGATGAAGCCTTTCTGCGCCACTAGTTGCGGCGTTTCCTGCACAACCTGTTGCTCCGGACGACAGCCGGTAATACCGGCGAAAAATAATGAACAGGCGCCGACCGCACCGGCTTTTAAAAGTTTCCGCCTACTCAATGTGCCGCTAAAAACATTCTTTTCGGACATAATTTAAGACCTCCTGGAGATTAATATCGTTGCGAAAGCTGTACCGTTGATCACACCGGCAAAAATACAACTAGCAATAATACCCAATATCGGCACCACTACTACACTGGCAAGCGCTGCACCGATACACGCCCCTGATAACTCCACACTATAAACGATGCCGGCAGACTTTTCGGCGTGCCCGTTCAATTTCATATAACAAGCAGTTGAAAGCGGAAAACCGATGCCATTGATCAAGCCTGCCGTAAACGTAAGAGCGGAAAAAAGCACAAACACGATCGAAGGAAATTGTACTGCGGCGGCTGCAGGAAGCAATACGGCGATTATAATGCTGAGAATTACAATCAATAGTTGGGTACCGGCAAGAGTGTTGATATTAGCTCTGGCCATCAGGTAGCGGTTTGTAAAAAGAGCGCCCAGGGCCAGTCCGAGCATGAATATAGCTACAATCAAACCGACGATCTCGTAGACGAAGCCGAATACACTCTGAAAAGAAAAGAGCAGGGCGATCTGCAACACCATTGTTGAAAAACCGGTCGAAAATACTATGAAAAGAATCGCAAAGTGAATGTCTGACCTTTTCCCGGCGCGGTCCGTTATAACCCGTAATCCCAGAACCACAAGTAGAGGAATCACGATGAACGGCAATATCCACCAGAGTTCAACGTGTAACAGCCACCTGAATATTTCACTGCGGCCGTTACGCGTCAGGTCATCCCAGAACATCACTGTATAATAGTAACCAATTGGTCTAAAATCAGAATTTAAAAAGTAACCACTTCCAACCAGGGGCAGTTCCCTCTCTAATCTTTCCTGCTCATCAACTGAGTCAGGGAAAATCGGTCCATGAGCCGGTCCTGAGAGGTGTGCACCGGGTGCTCGTCCATGATTGCGCACAATCCAATTTACGCGCCGAAGCTGTGATTCCTCAAGCAACAGATAAAAATGATCTACCGAAAAATCATCATTTGTAATATGCCGCTCACGGTACCTTTCCTGCAGAGTAAACACATCAGCTGAAACTTGTCCCGATGCGTTGGCAGCGAAATAAAACATAAACCTGTCGCCTACCGGCAGGACGCGCAAAAAAACACTTCTCAGCGTATGGTAGATCGTGGCGTTGCG
>DATIKA010000071.1:0-4265 GCA_035478055.1 Candidatus Limnocylindrales bacterium
CTTTTGTGATGGTTATAAAATGGCCACCCCCCGCATAGCTTATCACTCATACTCTCTACCTTCATCCGGGTACATTTCTGAGCATCATCGGTCTTAACAATAACCATTGATCCGGTATCATATTTCCCATATCTGCCCTATACTTGCTGCAAGCTTTTGGCGTGTCAAATATTCGATCTAAAAAAAATGATCAAAATGATTAGGCCGTTTGGTCATCATTCTGCCGTTTCCGGTAATCGGCAATGGCGTCCCGCAGTGCGTCCGCAGCCAGATTGGAACAGTGCAGTTTGACCGGCGGAAGACCGCCTAATTCGTTTGCTACATCTTGGTTGGTAATGCTAAGGGCCTCTTCAACAGTTCTACCCTTGACCAATTCTGTCATCATGCTGCTGCAAGCGATGGCTGCACCGCAACCGAAAGTTTTAAACCTGACTTCATCGATTATACCATCTTTAACTTTGATGAACATCTTCATCATATCGCCACACTTGAAATTGCCATTCTCGCCGATTCCATCCGCATCCGGCAACTCTCCTACATTCCGTGGACTGCTGAAATGATCTAAAACTTTTTCATTGTACATAAAGAAACGCTCCTCTCTATTACCGCTATTGACCAGGTTTATACGTGGGAGACATATTGCGCAGCTTGGTCACGATTGAAGGCATTATTCGCAAAACGTAATCTACATCTTCCTCACTGCTGCGATAGCCAAGACTAAAACGCAAAGAACCGTGTGCAGTAGCATGATCTAACCCAATTGCAGACAAAACATGAGATGGTTCCAAAGAGCCCGAGGAACACGCCGAGCCGCTTGAGGCAGCCACACCCTCCAGATCGAGGCTCAACAAAATTGACTCCCCCTCAATGTGTTTAAAACTAAAGTTCGCATTACCAGGCAGACGCAGCTCAGGATGCCCATTTAAAATAACTTCATCGATCTGCATCAGCCCTTTAATTAAACGATCTCTCAAAGAAAGAAGAAGATTTGTTTTTTGCGGTAATTCAGCCACAGCTAAACATAACGCCGTGCTTAACCCGATAATACCGGGAACATTTTCAGTTCCGGGTCGCAGCTTACGCTCCTGACCGCCGCCGCGATATAAGGGGGTAACGCTAACCCCTTTACGCATGTAAAGAGCACCTATACCCTTCGGGCCGTTGAATTTATGTGCTGACAATGACAGGAAATCAACGTTCAATTCCCGAACATTGATCGGAAGCTGCCCGACCACCTGAACAGCATCGGTGTGGAATAGAACGTCTCTCTCTTTGAGTAATGCGCCGATTTCACGGATCGGTTGAATTGTACCCACTTCGTTATTAGCAGCCATGATTGAAACCATGAATGTTCCCGGTGTAAGCGCCGCTTCCACCGCGGCGACGTCAACCAGCCCAAAATTATCAACCGGCAGGTACGTGACGGTAAAACCTTCATCTTCCAGATCGCGGCAGACATCAAAAACTGCGTGGTGTTCAATGCCGGATGTAATAATGTGGCCTTTGCCACCCCTTTTTTTCGCAGTGCCGCGCAGGGCAATATTATTGGATTCGGTTCCGCCCGCGGTAAAATAGATCTCTGATGGGTCAGCCCCCAGTGCCTGCGCTGTTTTTTCACGCGCTTGATCGACAGCCCGCCGCACATCTCTGCCGAAAGCATGTACGCTCGATGGATTGCCGTAAAGATTCATAAAATAGGGCATCATCGCTTCCAAGACTTCTTCCCTGACAGGAGTAGTTGCACTGTGATCCATATAGATTGGCCGGATTTTCAAATTTAATCCCCCCTCAATTGACCGTTTGAGCCGGTTTTAAATCTACCAGTTCATCGAGAAAAACCTCGTCTAAAACTTCATTGATACGATTCCGCAGCTTTTCCCAAACATACCTGGTCAGGCAAGCTTCCTTCCGGTGGCAATAGGGATCCTTTTCACTTTCAGACAGGCAATTTATGGGCACTATTGGCCCCTCAACAGCCCGCACTATATCGCCAACCCTTATCTCGGATGGTGGATAAGCCAGTATATAGCCTCCACGCGCGCCACGCACACTCGATATCAGCCCGGCCCGGCGCAAATCAGGAAAAATCTGTTCCAAGAACTTAAGTGAGATGCCCTCTTGATCGGCTATTTCCCGCAAAGGCAAGGGACCTGACTGACAGTAATAAGCAAGTATAGCCATAGCCCTTACGCCATACTCTACTTTTGCTGAGAGCTTCATTTTCGTTATTGCACCTCCGTTATTTTAATCCCGACCAATTAACTCGGTTATCATACAAAATGAAGGATAACACCCGGCCTGTCCGCTGTCAATAACCTTTTATAAATTAAATCGGTACTCAAACTGCATGCAAACTTCGCCTGCTCAGGATGCACGTCCTCATTCACAGATTTTGGATCGAATTTTCCATGTCACACTGCAGACCGGTCTAAATAGCAAAATGCGCACCACAGCACACAAAAAACCGGCTGATTGAAGCCGGCTTTTAGAGTTTTACTTTTTTTTTTGGCATTAACATGGGGCAAACCTGAACCTATAGTTTCACCACGTTTGCAGCCTGGGGGCCACGGTTTCCGTCGACTACATCAAATTCAACGTCCTGCCCTTCTTCCAGTGTTTTAAATCCCTCACTTCTTATTTCAGAATAATGCACAAAAACGTCCTTGCCACTCTCAACTTCAATGAAACCGTACCCCTTCTCAGGGTTAAACCATTTGACCTTACCTTGCATTAAAAAATTACCTCCTAAATAACCCTGGTTAGCAGGGCGTTATGTCAGATAGACAATATCATACTAAAAAACAAAAGGCAAGATATTTGAAAATTTCAACGACATAGGGTGTGATATAATCCCTATAAAACCCTTATCGTTAACAATGTCCCGAAAGGAACGGAGGTAAAAAGCATGATTCTGGGAGTAGGCGTTGATCTGGTCTCGATCGAACGCATCAGCAAAATATACGCAAAATACCCGGAGCGTTTCCTGAGACGCATCTTCACCGCTTGCGAACGGGAAGCCTTCAGAAAAAGAGGTTCATCAATGGCTTCTTTAGCCGCACGTTATGCCGCTAAAGAAGCGGTATTAAAGGCTATCGGATGCGGTATCGGCCCGGCCGCCTTATGCGAAGTTGAAGTAGTCACCACACCGGGCAAACAGCCGCTGGTAAACCTGTCCGGGGATGCCGCGCGGCAAGCCAAAGAAAGAAAGATCACTGCAGTTGCTCTCTCTATTACTCACGAACCGCCCATTGCCTGTGCTGTAGCCGCAGTTTATGCCATGCCAGTTGTGCTGAAATAGTTGTGCCAAAATAGTCATTTGTCCGCAAACTCCGTTGCCTGCTGCAACAGATCGGCAACGCCGGCATGATCTATCAGCCGCTTTGCCGGCGTTGGCGGGTCAGGTTGAGCAGCCCTCCGGCTTGCAATATTGCAACCTGTCGCTGCGACAACCCGTGCCTTGCCGCAATGTGGCCCCTGCCATCTAATTGACGTAATATCACGATCTCTTCCCTGAGTTGTTTACCTACATTTTCAATTACCAGCATGTCTCCCATAGAAAGCCGATCATAGTCCTCCGGATCGGCAAAAGTAAGCGGTATAATTCCAAAATTTACTAGGTTGGCATGGTGGATACGCGCAAAAGACTTGGCCAGAACTACCTTTATACCCAAATGCATCGGCGCCAATGCGGCATGCTCGCGGCTCGAACCCTGACCATAATTTTCTCCGCCAATAATCACCCCGCTGCCACTTTTTTGAGCACGGACAGCAAAACTTTCATCGACAGCATTAAACACATACTTGCTGATCGCTTCAATGTTCGATCGCAGAGGCAATATCCTGGAACCACCGGGCATAATATGATCGGTCGTAATATTGTCTTCAACTTTTAATATAACTTCAACTGTTATTGTTTCGGGTAATGGTTCCTTTAACAACAAAGGTCTTATATTTGGCCCGCGTATTATTTCAACCGCTCCGCCTGCAACAGGCGGAGCAATGATCATATTGTCATCAATTACCGGCAATGGAGAATCTGATAGCTCCGGACCATGACCCAGTTCCCTCGGGTCGGCTAAAAAACCCTGCAGCGCAGAAGCTGCGGCTACTGCCGGCCCAACCAGATAAACTTGCGCATCAGCAGTACCACTTCGCCCAAAGAAATTTCGGTTAAACGTGCGCACCGAAACCCCTCCCGAGGGAGGTGCCTGCCCCATACCGATACAGGGACCACATGCAGTCTCAAGAATTCTGGCTCCGGCAGC
>DATIKA010000072.1:0-6386 GCA_035478055.1 Candidatus Limnocylindrales bacterium
CCCTGGCTACCATTATTGGATCACGAAAAGAAATCGCACCCGCGACAATGCAGGATTTCTGCCGCCTAAGACGAAATCTGAATAGCCGAAGAAAAGAAGAAAGCGGAAAGGGGCAACACGCAATGCGCTATCGCAGCACCAGAGGAAAATCAAGCTATGTCACGGCCGCAGAAACAATCATTAAAGGGCTTGCTCCTGATGGTGGACTCTATGTGCCGGCGGACAGATTGCCGCAGTATGGCATCGAAAATCTTCCCCGAAGCAGTTACCAGGAATTGGCTGTCGCAATTTTAACACCATTCCTCACCGATTTCAACGACGCTGAAATTGAGGAGTGTGTTCATGCAGCATATAAAGCCCCGCCTTTCGATCATCCTGCGGTGACCCCCCTGCGACAGCTGTCAGAAAATACCTATATTCTAGAGCTGTGGCACGGCCCAACCTATGCCTTCAAAGATATCGCTTTGCAAATTTTGCCTCACCTGATGCAAAAGGCGGCACAAAAAACCGGTGAGAACACCGATATAGTGATTTTAACTGCCACCTCCGGCGATACTGGAAAGTCTGCCCTGGAAGGTTTCCGCGATGCTGTCGGAACCCGAATTGTCGTTTATTACCCCGAAAATGGCGTCAGTAAAATCCAGAAACTACAGATGACCACCCAGGAAGGCAACAATGTAAGCGTGGCTGCTGTTAAGGGCAATTTTGACGATGCCCAAACGGGGGTTAAAAAAATCTTTAACGACCCGAAACTGGCCTTGAAGCTGGCCGCCGCCGGCTACCGGCTGTCCTCAGCAAATTCAATCAACTGGGGCCGACTGCTCCCACAGATCGTCTACTATTATGCCGCCTACCGCGAACTGCTTCAAAGTGATGCCATAAACCCCGGAGAAAAGATCAACTTCGTAGTTCCAACCGGAAATTTCGGTAATATTTTAGCCGGATATTACGCTAAACGAACCGGACTGCCGGTAAACCGTCTGATCTGTGCTGCCAACAGAAACAATGTCCTGGCAGACTTCATCAACAGCGGTCTTTACAACAGTAAAAGACCACTGCATAATACAATTTCTCCTTCCATGGATATCCTGAAATCGAGCAACCTTGAACGGCTGCTTTTTGAGATTAGCGGTCATGATAGCGAGCGCATTGCCCGATGGATGGAACAGTTGAATAGTACCGGTGAATATCGGGTTGATGCAGATGTGCACCATAGCATGCAGGAATTATTCTGGTCAGACTATGCCGACGATGATGAAACTGCAGTTGCTATTGCCAACACTTACCGGGAATATGGTTACCTGATCGACCCCCAAACCGCTGTTGGGAAAACAGTATCGGATAAGTACCGGGCCCAAACTGCAGACAAGACTAAGTCAATTATTTTATCAACCGCCAGTCCCTTCAAGTTTAACCGCAGTGTTGCGCAGGCTATTTTTGGGCACGACCAGAGCAGCGTCATCTCCGAATTTTCCCTGCTGCACCTGCTGGCCCAAAAAACTGGCTCAATCATCCCTCCAAACCTTGCCAACCTGGAACAGAAACCGGAAAAACATAAGCAGGTGATCGCATGCCACGAAATGCCTGATCACCTGCTCAATATCCTCGCTATAAAATAATCCCCTGGAAAGGATGTCTTCAGCCCTGGCAGCGAAAATGAATGCCACCAATACTATTGTTACGCCCGGAGTCCGTCTGTACCAAAGCTGTTATTTTCCTCTTATACCCAGACCTCGCCGACCGCAGTAATTTCAACCCGGCTGTGCGAAAAAGTCGCCGATTGCACCAAGCCTGATGCAATTTCCAAATCGAGCACGGTAACATCAGGCCCACCCAATTCGTTGGTGCCGCCAGACTCGATTTTTAGTGTAACCAACTTATCATTATTGTTCCCGCTCCCCGGAAACAGTTCGCCACAAGCTAAAACGGCGATCCCTAATGCCACAGTACCGGTACCACAAGAGGGTTCGATATAATTATCCTTGAGCGAATGGGGGAAAACCACGCGCGCATCGCCCCCACTTGCCGGGTTCCAGTCATACAGCGTCACATTATATTCCATCTCGCCGCTATCTACCTGAAATTCGTGCTGAATCTCCGACAACTTATCACGAGTGCGTTTATCCCATTTTTTGAAGTCAGCCCACGGGAAAACCTCTCTGAAGCGGTCTGCGTTCACAACCAGGAATTTTCCGGACTGCATCACTTCGACTCCGGCATAGCGGCGTTTGCCAACACCACGCTCATAGCATTCCCGAACAAAAGAATCCATACATGTTTTAATACGCACCGCTTTGCCGTCAGCTGTTTCAATCTTAAGTGGTATCAAGCCACAGTCAGTACTTAACAAAACTTCTGTCATTGCAGTTTTATTTTCCACACCAAACTGTACACCCAGATCAGTTTCAACAAGAGCGGCGCCCAAAACCTGGGTAGCCCCGCCGCAGGCACTGATATAGCAACACGAGACTGGCTCCGCAACCTTGATCATCACCACTGGAGGGGATTCGGCAGGGTAAACAATACACGCTTCATGGGCAGGCATATAATGCGGTCCGAGCACCTTGATGGCCGTTTCCAACTCTTGCCCCGGTGGTAGCTGACTTCCCTGCAAAATAATAATCAGGTTTCCACCCATATGACCGCGGACAAAATCAAGCTTCAACATCAATGTTTCCTCGCAATCTATTGCAACCGGGGTATACGCATAAATAAAAAAACTTACCCATCATGAGGAGTGAGACTCACTCCTTCAAGTGAAAAAGGTTTCAGTAGCATTGGCCTGCTTTACGCACCTTGTTCATGCGGGTTTCAAGACACGGGCAAATATTTTCGGCGATGTTTTCAAAACGGCAAGGGCAGTAAAAATCACCGAACATCCTCTGCTTTTCGATCAACCCTTCTAAAACTAACTCTTTATCTTCGTTGAACACATAACCGCGCAGTCCGGCAAAATTTTCAGCCCGCCTGCGGATTTCTGTCTCCGGATCCTGGGGATACCGGCCGGCTGTGATTCCCGGCTCAACCTGGTTAATTTTCAGTTCCGCACCGCATACAGTGCAAACGATCACCTTGCCAGTTTCCAACGGCCCCCGGTAAAGAAAAGCGACCTTGCAAACTTCACAGAAAATGCTACTTTTCATTTTTGAGCGCCTTTTCGATCTCGTCCACCTTGTAACCTTGAATAACAATATCATTGACCAGAATGATTGGAAAAGACCTTTTACCGGTAAGTTTTTCTACTTCCGCCAGGGCCTGCTTCTGTTCGTCACCCTGAACCAGATCCACATCAACTACTTCGTACTGCACATTTTTACCGTCAAGAAATTGTTTGGTTTTTCTGCACCAGGGACATGTACTTAATGAGTATACTATTACCACCTGACAGCACCTCTTTCGTTGTTTATATTAAATGCATCCCTACCGGGTTTTATCACGATCAGACAACCCATGATGAGTCAAGGCAACGTTCAGCAGTGCCAATGGCTTGAAAGATTATACACCTTTAAAAACATATTCCGGCATTACCAGAAAACGGGCTGATGAAATCACATCAAGCTGCCTGACCTTTTCCACCACCTCAGAGGTCATATGATCATCAACCTGTAAAACCATCATCGCTTCACCACCGGCTTTTTTCCGTCCCAGCTGCATCGAGGCTATATTAACATCTTCGTTCCCCAAAAGTGTGCCTATTTTGCCGACGACACCAGGCCGATCATTGTGCGTGATTGCAAGCATATACCTGGTCGGTATGATTTCAATACGGTAGTCATCAACCCGTACAATGCGCATCGCATTGTTCAACAGTGTCCCCGAAACATTGTGTACCCTATCCCCGGATTTGGCAGTAAGGGTGACCAGGTTGCTATAATTTTTTACCTCCGAAATTGAGCTCTCCTTCACTGTAATTCCCCGCGCCCTGGCAATATAGGGAGCGTTAACCCAATTCACGCCATCACCGACGATGCCGTATAAAAACCCGATCAGACAGGATATGGTCAGCGGAGCAAGAGGCATTGAGGCAATTTCACCGCTGTAAGTTATTTCAAGCTCGTCCACAGAACCGCCAAACATCTGCATATAAAAACTGCCCATTACTTTCAACAGTGGTAAAAATGGCTCCAACACCGCCCTGGTCTCCGGCATTAAAGCCGGCACGTTGACCGCAGAAACTATCGGCTCTCCCCGGAGTGCCTTGATCACTTGTTCGGAAACCTGCATGGCGACGTTTACCTGTGCTTCCTGTGTAAGGGCACCCAGGTGAGGAGTAGCGATTACATTATCAAGTTCCAACAGTTTACATCCTACCGGAGGCTCTTGCTCGAAAACATCAAGAGCTGCCCCCGCCACCCGGCCACCCTTTAAAGCCTCGTACAAAGCATCTTCGTCAATCAGACCGCCGCGGGCACAGTTAATAATGCGCACACCTGGTTTCAACATAGCTATCTCTTTTGCGCCTATTAAATGGTGTGTTGAAGAACCTAGCGGCAGGTGCAGGGAAATAAAATCTGACCGCTTCAAAAGTTCTTCGAAAGCAACCATCTCAATTTTTAGCTTATCTGCCTGATCAGAGGAAACATAAGGATCATACCCGATTATCTTCATGCCCATGGCTCTTGCCCGGCGGGCTACTTCGCTGCCTATACGACCCACGCCGACCAAACCGAGCACTTTGTTGTTCAGTTCAACACCGGTATATTCCGTTCTCTTCCACTCGCCTCTTTTAACGGACCTGTTAGCCCCGGCGATATTCCGGGCTAAAGAAGTTAAAAGAGCCACGGCATGCTCCGCTGCCGATATGGTATTGCCATGGGGTGAGTTAACGACTATAATTCCTTTTTCAGTGGCTTTCTCAACATCAATATTGTCAACCCCAACACCGGCGCGACCAATCACTTTTAAATTTTTTCCCGCTGTGATTACCTCGGCAGTAACCTTACTTCTGCTGCGCACAATCAATGCGTCATAGCTGCCGATTATCTCTGTCAACTCAGCCGCGCTTATTTCCGGTTTGTAGTCAACTTCCGCATTTTGCTGCAGCACCTCCAACCCCTCCGGGGAAAGGCTGTCACTAACAAGAATTTTCAAATAAAAACACCTCCGCCTATGATAAACCGGGTCCTTTTCTGCCGGAACAATTTGTCGGCAAAGTTCCAAGTTAGGCTTAATATATCACAAAGATACGACGGCTCCAAGACTAAACGAAGATGTCAAAAAGGTGCTCCGGCCGGAGTCTCCGGATTTTACTCTTCGCCCGAAATGAATCGCCAATGAGGGCTGAAAAATAATACCGCGTTTTCTGCTGGTGTCACAAACTACCGCGCGGTGAAAAAAACTCAACAGCGCCCTGCGGACACAGTTCCTGGCAACAGTAACAGCGAATGCAGCCTTCAAGATCAATATCAGGAATAGGGGCGTTAAAATTAACGATCTGGGCAGGACAATTTTCGAAGCAAATACCACACCCATTGCAGATATCGCCATTTATACGGGGATACGGTCTGCGGTTACCAAACCAACCTCTGATCCTGGCCAGCGGAAAGCGGGTTAGCAGACGGCCAAATTTACCGGCCGCAACAACACCCTGATCAAAATCATTTACTTTACACTCTTCGAGAGGTACCCCAAGAATATGCAAATCAGCTAGATCCGCACCTGGCAGTCGCAACTTTCTGGCGGCATCGATTGTCGTCACCTGCTCTGGACGGAAACCGGTGACTGCTGCGGCCACGCTGTCCAAAGCAACTGCATTTGCCGAGGCCATCAGCAAACCTAACTGACGCGGCTTGCCTCGGCGCGGCCCGACGCCTTCCATGGCGATTACAGCATCAATAATCGAAAAAGCCGGCTTTGCAGCCAGGTAAACATCGATCACTAACCGCGAGAAATCAAGCGGCATTGGATATTTATAATGAAAACTACCCTTACTCTTACCAACGATACAACCATAAGTATTCTTGACGGCTGCGGTTAACCCGACAAGCGAATGCGTTTTCAGCTTGGCCAGATTGAAGACCATATCGACCTCGCCCAGGGCGGACGCAAGCGGAAAGGTTCGCTCTTCAAACCCATGCACTACCGTACTGACCGCTTCATCAAACAGGAGCATTTCCGCGCCGGTTTCTTGCATTACTTCCCACATTCCAGTTTTTTTATGAACAACTTCCTGCTCACCACTTCCCGGGCTATCACCAATATATGCTTTTCCCCCCACTTCGTGAATCAGCTCTGCCATCACCTTTACAATCAGCGGATGCGTGGTTACCGCCTCTGAAGGGTGCGCAGGAGCCAGCAAGTTCGGTTTAAGCAAAACTTTTTGTCCTGGCTTGACCAATGCCCCGATACCGCCCCAAGGTTCCAACAGCATCTGCAAGCTCTGACGC